>JAHEHQ010000003.1 GCA_024644505.1 Gammaproteobacteria bacterium | reverse complement strand
AGACCGGTCATTTCCAGATCGATCCAGATGAGATTCTGCGAATTCTGTGTCATCCAACTTCCCCCTTTTATCGCCCGCTATTCTACCTGTATCTTGACCAGCTTGCTGTATCATAATGTCTGCAAGCATCGGGGCTGAACCTCTGTCTCCGGAACTGGTCCAACTGCAGGCAGGCTGCCTATGATCGGGATGTGCCCCCCTTAGAGGAATGAGTACTCATGAAACTGAAATCGTCACTGCCACTGCTGGTTTTCCTGCTAATTCTGGCCTCACCTGCAAGTGCCTTCGACCCGGCTGCCGGCAAGGAACTGGCGGATGAGAACTGCTACTCCTGCCATGGGAACGATGTATACACGCGGAAAGACAGGATGGTTAAAACTCGCAGCGGCCTCACCTCCCAGGTCCGGCGCTGCGAACTGTCCCTTGGGCTCAAATGGTTCGATGAGGATGTGGACGACGTGGCAGGCTATCTCAACCAGCAGTTCTATAAATTTGATCAGTGAGTTGAGTCGGACGCCAAAGCCCTTTGCAGCTCTTCGAGTTTACCGGACAGCTGCTCCTGGAGAACCAGCAGCTCTTCTTTTTCCTTTGCCGTGGCGGAAGCATCGTCGCCGGCCGCCCGGATCAGTAACCGTTGGGCGATCTCATGGAGCTTACTGTGAATGGGCAGTATGTCCGTGAACGCCTTCAGGCGGCCCCATGCAGCCGATCCCGGACCATTCAGCCAGTGGCCGAATCGACATTCATTTCCGTCCAGCAGCAGATCGTCGCCCGGATCCTGTGCGTCATCCAAGCGTTCCAGTATCCGTCTTACCCATTGACGGTGGAAAAGATCCGCTGAAAGCAGTGAAAGGTCCCAGGCAACAAACTCCGACTCGGCCCGATGCCAGGAATCGTCGATTTCGAATCCCCTGATCCAATCTTCCAGTTCATCAGGTGGCATTGGTTTTGCTATCCCGTAACCCTGGAGCTTCTGACAGCCCATGCTCAGCAGCAGCCTGCCGTGTTCGGCGGACTCAACGCCTTCGGCAACAACCGAGCGGTTGAATGCCTGCGCCAATCCCATCATGCCCTCTACGATGGCAAGATCGTCCGGATCCTGCAGCATGCCGCGGACAAAGGTATGATCCATTTTGATGACCTGCACCGGCAGTTTCTTGAGGAAGGTCAGGGAGGAGTAGCCCGTGCCGAAATCTCCCAGGGCAAAACTCACACCGAGTTCCCGAAAGGCGTTGATGGTTTCACTGACCAACTGCAGATCGGACAGGGCGGTGCTCTCCAGTATCTCCAGTTCGATTCGCGAGGGATCTATTTCCGGGATGTCGGCCAGGGCGTCACGCAGCCAAATCAGGGAATGGGGATCGAGCAGCGTCTGGGCGCCGATGTTCACGCTGACGGAGAGATCCAGGCCTCCGGAGACCCAGGCCCGCATCTGGCGAAGCGCTTCGCCGATCACCCATTGATCGAGTTCTACGGCAAGCCGGGTGGTTTCGATCTGAGGTAGAAACCGATCCGGAGGCAACACCCCATCCCGGGGATGCACCCAGCGCACCAGGGCCTTTACACCCGAAACCTCGCCCTCGTGAACGTCTATCGTGGGGTGATACAGCAATCTGAGTTCATCACTTTTCAGCGCCGTGCGCATCTCGTTCATGAACTGGCGGTGGGCCTTGGCCTGTTGTTCCTCGAGCTGATCGAAGAAGCGGAAGCTGTCCTTTCCCGACTGTTTCACCACATACATGGCCTTGTCTGCCCGGCGCAGCAGTTTATCCGCCTCCTCCCCGTTCACCGGGTAAAGGGAAACGCCGATACTGGAAGAGACATGCAGACTGTGATCGCCAATCTGCACAGGCAGCCTCAACTGGGACTGAACACGGGTCAGGATCTCCTCCACCTCGTTAACACTGTTGCACCCGGCCAGTATGAGCACGAATTCATCCCCGCCCAAGCGGGCCACGGTATCGACGGACCTGACTGCCAGGGTCAGGCGTTCGGCGATCTCGATCAGCAATTGATCGCCCATCTCGTGCCCATGCTCATCATTTATCGGTTTGAACTTGTCCAGATCCAGAATACAGTTGGCTACCAGCTGGTGCTGGCGTTTGGCAAGCTTGAACGCCGATTCCATTCTCTCGGCCAGGAGCAGGCGGTTTGGCAGACCCGTCAGGATGTCGTGCTGCGCCTGCCAGGCCAGACGTTCCTGATGTGCTTTGAAATGGCTGATATCGGAGAACACGCCGACAAACTGGGTTATGTTGCCCGAATCGTCGCGCACCGCGCTTATGGCGAGGTTTTCGAATATGAGCTCGCCGTCCGCCCGGCGATTGATGATCTCTCCTTCCCAGAAACCATGCTCCTCGATCGATTGCCACATCCCCTGGTAAAATTCCGGGTCGTGTTTGCCGGACTGGAAGATACTCGGATTCTTCCCAAGCACCTGATCCCGGCGGTACCCGGTCATCTTACTGAACGCCTCGTTGATATTGAGGATGCAGCCGTCCCGGTCGGTAATGATCACACCATCGTGTGTATTGTCGAATACCCCTGCGGCAAGCCTTAAGGATTCTTCGGTCTGCCGCTGACTGGTCACATCCTCTCCTGAGGAGAGTATGCCGCTGATCTTCCCACCGGGCTCTTTGAGCAGCACGTTGTGCCAGGCTATTCGCCGCCGTTCACCCTGCCGCGTGATGATGGTGTTTTCGGCATGCTTGATCACCGCCGGTTCGGCGGCTTCGAAGGCAAGCAACATGCGCCGCGCCTCTTCACGATCAGCCTCCGGTATGAATTCCTGGACCCAGTCAAGCCCCAGGGCCTGTTCCTGGGGACAGCCGAGAATTTCGCTGCCCCTGCGGTTCAGCAGGGTTATGAAACCCTTCCTGTCCAGACCCAGCAGCATCACGCCGACCACATCCAGATATTGATCGGCGCGGAGCAGGGCCTGCTCGAGTTTCAACTCGGCCTGCTTGTGCTCGGTCACATCCTGGGCAATACCCTGCAGCCGGGTCACACGGCCGTTCTCGTCGAAAACGGGCCTCGCACTGCATTCAACCCAGCGCCGCTCCCCGGTATCCGCCGTGAGGATCCGGTACTTCATGTGATGATGAACACCTTCGTGTATTGCCCTGTTTATGGAAGCCAGCACCGGCTCTCGGTCCCGGGGATCGATGATATCCGATAGGACCCTGGTACCCACGCTGGTGGACATCTCCAGCCCGGTGATCCTGTAAAGCTGCTCCGACCAATGGGCCTCGCCGGTCTGTGCATCGAGATCCCAGTAGCCCAGGCGCGCATGGTCCTGCGCCTCCTTGAGCTGATGCTCGGTCTTCTGCAGTGCCGCCTCCACCTCTTCACTGCTTCCTATGTCGGTGACCGTACCGACGTATCCGGTGGTGCGGCCTCCTGCATCCTTCTCCGGCACGGCACGCACGATCACCCACGGCGCAGGATCCTGGGCACGGCTCAGCCGCGTCTCGCATTCGAACACCCGGTCATCTTCCCGGGCCCTGCTCCATTCTTCCTCTACCCGCTCCCGGTCATCGGGATAAAAGGCACCTAGCCAGCCATGACCCCGGAGCTGCCCCTCCGACAGGCCCGCCATTTCACTGCAGCGGGCATTGACGAAAACACAGTTACCTTCGGCATCGGTGCGAAAAATACCCACCGGCACCGACTCGGTCAGGGTCTCGTACTGCCGCTGGCTGTCCGAGAGCTGAACCCTGGTTTTCTTGTGTACGAGAAACCCGCCGGTGAATGTGGCAAGCAACAGGAGCAGCCACAGCAACCCTGCATCGCGGATCAGGTCCCGAAGAATGTCATCATGTTGAGCAGAAAGATCGAGTTCGAGATAGATGGCGCCGGAGAACGGTTGCTGATGGCCCTGAGAAGTTGTTGTCTGCCCGTGGGGGAAAAGACCATGGATACGGAACCCCTCCTGACTCGCCCAGGTACTCATCCCATGCGTGGCCATCCGGTCCAGCACCAGTGCACCGTCAATCGCCCCAAGCGCTGTGATCATCCCGCCGGACCACTCCGGACGATTGGAGGCAAGAACCCGGCCGTCCTCACCCAGGATCGCCGAAGAGATCAGCCTGGGGTCCCCGGGATGCAGTTCGAGCTGTCGCTCCAGATCGGTGATTTTTACGTCGGGCTGATGCAAAAGCAACTGTTCGAGTCTGTATCCCTCCGCGACCAGGTCGGCCCGTCCCTTTGTCACCACATCGATCCGGTGCTGTTCATAGATCACCGCGATCCAGGGCAGCATCGCGAGGGTATAGAGCCCCAGTATCGTCAATGGCAATACAAAACGGAACGAACGGTGCTGGAATACCCACCCCATGAATCCAGGCTCCTCGACAACCTGGGACTATCGGGATTCCGAAGGAACCCCGCTATCGGTCGTTCAGATGCCTCCGCACCCCGACACGATAGTACATCAGCCCTGTAAGTACATCGGCTGGGGATTATTTATCTTGAACCTGATAGTGTGACCGATGCTGCACGTTTTATTCACCAGATTCCACGAACCGGGTTACCGGAAAATCCCTTCCGATACCGCAGTCCCGCAGGATGTGCTGAGCCATGCGAAGCGCACCACTCCCCATCGATGCGGTTCATTTCATTCACCACATCCTACCGGTTATCTCCGTTCAGTTGCGGTCTATGCAGTTCAGATCCTCGAACGCCACCTTGAGGCGTTCAACCATGGACTGCTCCCCGGCACGCAGCCAGGCTCTCGGATCGTAATATTTCTTGTTGGGCTTGTCTTCGCCGTCCGGGTTTCCTATCTGTCCCTGGAGATAATCGTGATTCTTTTTCTCATAGAGACGCACGCCATCCCAAGCGGCCCACTGGGTATCGGTGTCGATATTCATCTTGATCACACCGTAGGAAATCGCCTCTCGGATATCCTCGCGGCTTGAGCCCGAGCCACCGTGAAATACAAAGAATACCGGTCGCTCACCGGTATGGTACTTCTCCTGGATGTACTGCTGGGAATTGGCCAGGATCTTGGGGGTCAACATCACGTTCCCCGGTTTGTATACGCCGTGGACGTTGCCGAATGAAGCGGCCACCGTGAATTTCCCGCTGATGGCATTGAGCCTTTCATAGGCCAGTGCGACCTCTTCCGGCTGGGTATAGAGTGCCGAGTTGTCGATCCCGGTATTGTCGACACCGTCCTCTTCACCGCCGGTCACGCCCAGTTCGATCTCAAGGGTCATGCCGATGCTGCTCATCCGTTTCAGGTACGCTTCACAGGTTGCTATGTTCTGCTCCAGGGGTTCAGCGGAAAGATCCAGCATATGGGAGCTGAACAGGGGCTCTCCGGTCTGCTCGTAGAACCTCTCGCCGGCATCCAGCATGCCGTCCACCCAGGGCAACAACTTGCGCGCCGCGTGATCGGTGTGAAGTATCACCGGAACACCGTACAACTCAGCCATGGCCCTGACATGCTGGGCGCCCGATACCGCACCCGCGACCAGCGCCTTGTCCGACGGGCACCCCTTGCCTGCATAAAACCCCGCACCACCGTTGGAGAACTGGATCATGACCGGGGAATTGACGGATGCAGCGGCTTCCAGCACCGCGTTGACCGAACTGGTACCCACTACGTTGACGGCTGGCAGTGCGAAACTGTTTTCCTTGGCAAACTGCAAGAGATTCTGTACGCCATCGCCTGTGACTACCCCAGGTTTTACCACGTCTAATACGCCCGCCATGCCATGCTCCTTAGATTAAATTTTTCAAGTTGATCCGGACTGCGACTCAATATCCGTTTATACGCTGATAAACCTCGATGTCAATCTGCCGCCGCCCGATTGACGGGACGGTCGTCCGGATTCTCCCCCGGGGAGGGCTCCCCTGCCCCCGGTCTGTAGATCAACTCCACTCTGGTACCTTCGCCCGGCTCACTTTCGAACCGGATAGATGCGCCAAGTCTTCGGGCCCGCTCTTCCATAATGGACAACCCGATGTGCTCACCGGGATTTCCCTCTGGCATCACCGCCTCGAACTCGAACCCGACACCGTCATCTTCAACCAGCAACATGTACTCCCCATTGGGGGTGCACTTGAGCAGAACCCTGACATTGTTCGCCTGAGCGTGTTTTCGAATATTCGCCAGACATTCCTGAACGATGCGCAGCAGCTGCATCTCCTCGCTGGAACCGAGCGTGACCTGGCGGCACTCCCGTTGCAAAAAAATGTGTACGCCGGTCTCCTGCTGAAATCGCTGGGTGAGTTTCACCAGGGCTGGCTCCAGCCCCCTTTGGTCGAGGGGGGCCCTGAAACTGTTCAGGAGTTCCCGCAGTTCGATGTGAGCCTCGTCCAGGCCGTTCCTGATCCTGTTCAGCTCGCCCCGCGCCCGTGGGTTTACCGGTTGCTTCTCCAGGGTCTCGTCCAGCATACGCACCTGATATCTCAGGCTCGCCAGGGTCTGGGCCAGGGAATCATGCAGTTCATTTGCGAGGGTGGTTCGCTCCTCGATAATGGAAAGACGACGCGCCTCCTCATCGGAACGCTGCTTTGCCATGGCCATCGCCAGATGGTTGCCAATGGTATGCAGAAGATCCTTGATATCCTGGCCTACCCCCTGCCCGGTTCTGGGTACATAGATCCGGAATATCCCAAGTGTGGCGCCATGGAAAGAAAAAGGGACCGACACGCTCTCGATCTCCTCGCTGCCGTACATGCGGCGCCCGATCCGGCGCGAGCACGCCGGTGCGTCGTGCTCACAGAGGATGTCTCCGCTCGACAGCGCCTGGCCACACCGACATAGTATTACCGGCAACTGCTCATTCTCCCTGAGCAACCGTCCATCGGCGTCGATACTGCCCACCAGCCGCATCTGTCCGCTGGTGGATTCCAACTGTATGGTTGCGGATTTGCCGTTCAGCATCTCCTTGACCACGCGCAACACCCGAACCAGCAGCTCATCGATGTCGTCTACATGGGTAATGCTGGCTGCGACGTCGTAGAGTATCTTCAGCGACGAGGTCTGCTGGGCCAGGCGCCGCGTCTGGCGGGCCACCCGATTATCCATGTCTTCATACAGATCGATCAGTTCACCGCTCAGGCTGTCCAGATCTCTGGTTACCGGGCCCAATACACCCACTGTTTTGAGCGGAAAATTTGACCACGGTTCCCCTTCGCAGACATCGGCCACCGACTGTTCCAGTTCCACCAGGGGTTTGAGCAGCTGGTTACGCAGTCGGGCTGCACCTGCGAATGCAGCCATGAGCGATATCACCCCGATCAGAATGAAAAGTGCGGCTGCCTCTTGTTCAGCGGCGATCCCGATGTAAACCCCCACGCCGAGCAGCAGGTTTAGAATCAGCGTCGCCACCAGAATACCGAGGGGGCCCAGCAGTCTTCCCACCACCAGCAGCCGCAGGATGGGCGAGCGTTTGAGAAGGTCACTCAACATGCCTTCCCCGCTATACCTGCCGCTTTTCGTTGTTTCGTCGTTGACGCTGGCCATGGACCGGCATTATAGGGGAATTCATTAGCGAGGGCAGAGATGCCGAGAGTCGACCGAGATTGAATCACTCCTGAAAAGTAGCTTGCCTCTGCTGTTGTTGGAGCAGCCACATGCCGCTGTAGACACCGCCTTTTTCCAAGAGCTGCCCGTGGGTGCCCTGCTCCACGATGCGGCCCTCGGACATTACCAGGATGCGGTCGGCATCCACCACGGTGGAGAGCCTGTGGGCAATAACCAGCGTAGTATGATTCTCCGCGACTTCACGGAGCGTTTCCTGAATAGCCTGTTCCGTGTGGCTGTCGAGGGACGAGGTCGCCTCGTCAAAAACCAGTATGCGTGGTTTCTTGAGTATCGCCCGGGCGATGGCGATGCGCTGTTTCTCTCCGCCCGAAAGTTTGAGTCCCCGCTCACCGACCACCGTTTCATAACCCTGGGGTAGAGACTCGATGAAGTCCCGGATGTGGGCCATGCCGGCTGCCTCTTCGATCTCCTGTTGACCGGCTTCCGGCCGGCCATAGGAGAGGTTGTAACGGATGCTGTCATTGAACAGCACCGAATCCTGGGGCACGATACCCATGACCCGCCGCAGGCTTTCCTGGCCGACCTCCCTGACATCCTGACCGTCGACCAGAACCCGCCCACCGGTCACATCGTAAAATCTGAACAACAATCTGGACAGCGTGGATTTTCCCGCCCCGCTGTGGCCCACCACAGCCACCTTTTCCCCGGGTGCGACAGAGAAATCGACCTGATACAGGATCTGGCGATCCGCCTGGTACGAGAAATCAACATTTTCAAATCGGATTCCACCGCCTCTCAATTGAAGCGCGGGGGCATCCACAGGATCCTTGATCTCCGGCCTTCGCTCCAGCAACTTGAAAATCAGGTCCATATCGGCGAGAGAGTATTTGATCTGACGATAAACGATGCCCAGAAAGTTTAGCGGTATGAACAATTGCAGAAGAAAGGCATTGACAAGAACCAGGTCACCCACCGTCATGCTGCCTTTGACCACACCCTCGGTGGCGTAGAACATGATGATGGTTACGGCGATCGCTATGATGGCGCCCTGGCCGAAATTGAGCAGGGACATGGAGGTCTGGCTCTTTACCGCCGCCCCTTCCCACTCCGAAAGCGTACCGTCGAAGCGATCCAGTTCCAATCTCTCGTTACCGAAGTATTTAACTGTTTCGTAATTGATGAGGCTGTCGAAGGCCTGGGCGCTGGATTCCGACTCCAGCCGGTTCATCACGTGGCGGTATTCCATGCGCCACTCGGTAACGGCAAGGGTAAAGAGAACGTAAACCACCACTGACGAAAATGTAACCAGGGCGAACACCGGTTCGTATCGGGTCAGCAACACCAGCGCCACGAGAGAGAACTCCGCCATCATCGGCAGGATGCTGAAAACCATGTAGTTGAGAATGGAACTGACGCTTCGGGTTCCGCGCTCGAGATCCCGGCTGATGGCCCCGGTGCGGCGTTCCAGATGAAAGCGAAGCGATAATTGGTGGAGGTGGGCCAGCACCCGGGTCGAAAGCCGCCTCATCGCATGGTAGCGGACCCTCGCGAACACCGCATCCCGCAGTTCGTTGAACAATGAACTGCTCAATCGCAGGACGCCATAGGCCAGCAGCAGGGATACCGGCAACACCAGCATCCCGCTGCCGGCCCGATCCATGGCATCCACGATATCCTTCAATACCAGCGGAATGCCCACGTTCGCCAGTTTCGCCAGTATCAGGCAGACCAGCGCAAACAGGGCCCTGCCCCGATACTCCCAGACGAAGGGCAGCATCCCCCGCAGATTATGCCAATCCCTCCTGTCGCTGTGCGGTCGCGCGTCGGCCTGTGTGTGGTGGGGCATGCTGGTGTACTATCTCTATCCTGGTGGCAATCGGCGACCCGACAAAACTTGAACCAAACCCGAAGGATGGATTCTATAGGAATTTAGACAGGAAAAAGCAACGCAGGATGTGGTGAACAGGCAGAACTGCGTTTGTTTCCAGGATTTCGAAGAATTGGAGAAATGACATGACCCAGGATTGCAGTTACAACGAACTCCATGCCCTGCAGGTGCTGGACGACAGTATGGAGCCCGAGTTCCCGAAGGACTGCATCATCGTCATTGAGCCCTCCGAAGTCTGCAGCTCCGGTGCCTACGTTATCGCCGTGGTGGACGGCGAGCGCTGTTTCCGGCGCTTCGAACGGGATGAGCAGGGTCTGGAGAAGCTGACTGCCGACAATCCGGTTTACCCCGAGATACCTTTGCAGGACTGCGAATTCAAGATCGAAGGGGTTATCGTTCAAAGGAACGTCAGACGAAAGATAAAACACTACAACCCTTACGAAGCCAGCAGGGGCATCGCCCTCTCATAGCTGACGCAATGCCGTACCGCCGCCCTGTCACCTCTCTGATTGCAGGTCTTCTGATATCGTTCCTGATACCGGGATGCAACGACTCCCCACCGTCGGGTGCGACAGAAAAGAATCCACAGGGTAAACCTGAGCATCTGGTGGAAGTGGAAGAGGTCCGGCGTCGCAGCGTCAGTACCGCCCATGAGCGCTCGGGCAGTCTGCGGGCACGGCGCTGGGTACGCATCCACACTCAGGAGGAGGGCCGGATCGATGCCCTGCCCTACTATGAAGGCGACGCCGTGGAGGCCGGTGAACTGCTGGTGCGCCTCGATGACAGTCTGCTCGGGGCACAGCTGGACAAGGCCCGTGCCACTACCAAGCTGGCGCGGGTGAACCTCGACCGAATCGAGGACCTGCTCGAGAAAAGGGCAGCCTCCGAGGATGAAAGAGCCCGTACACAAACGGCCCTGGATGTCGCGGTGGCCGAACAAAGGCTGCTGCAGGCACGGTTCGAATATACACGTATCAAGGCGCCCATCAGCGGCATCGTCACCGAGCGCAATGCCGAGCCGGGTGACGTGGTGGAGAAACACACTCATCTGCTCACCATCGCGGACCCCGGCACCCTGATGACGGAAATCCATGTTTCAGAGCTGCTGCTTCCCCATCTCAAACAGGGTGACCCGGTGGCCGTCCGTATTGATGCCCTGGGGGACCGCGCCTTTTCAGGCGTGATACAGCGGATCCATCCCGAACTCGACCCCCTGACCCGGAAAGGTGTTGTGGAAGTCGCCCTGGATCCGGTGCCAACCGGCGCCCGCGCGGGACAGTTTGCCCGGGTAACCTTCGATACGGCCCGAATCGAGCGCATCGTGGTGCCGTTCGAGGCGGTCAGAAGGGACCGCCAGGGGGAATTCGTCTACCTGGTGGACGAAGGTCGCAAGGCCATTCGCGTGCCGGTGCGCAGCGGCATCCGGGTCGGAGACGGTATCGAGATACTGCAGGGACTCGAAACCGGCCAGCGAATCGTCAGACGGGGTTTCCTTGGATTGACGGAAGGCAAGACCGTCAGTCCGGTGAATGAAACCCCGAGTAAGGAATGAGGAACACCCACAGGACACTCGGCGGCGGTCTGGCGGCCTGGTCCATCCGGCATCCCATCGGCGTGGTGATGATCACCCTCGCGGTCATGGTGCTGGGGCTTTTCGCCCTGCAGAGACTGAACATCGATCTGCTGCCCCACATCATCTATCCGGACATCAGGGTTCGCGTCATGGATGCCGGCGTGCCCGCAACCATCATGGAGGACGAGGTCACGCGCCAGTTGGAGGAGCAACTGGCGATAACCGAAGACGCCATTTACGTGGAATCCCAGACCAGCGAGGGCCGCAGCGGCGTTTCGCTCTCATTCGAGTATGGAAAGGACATCGACGTGGCCCTGAGGGACGCCAGCACCCGGCTGGACAGGGCGAAGCGTTTCCTCCCCGACTCCATCGACCCGCCGATCATCTATAAGAGAGACCCCTCTCAACGGCCCGTCGCCGAATACGTTGTCAGTTCTGTGCTGCGCAGTCCGGTGGAGCTGAGAAGCTGGGTGGATTACAGCCTGGGCAAGTGGCTGGTCAACATCCCCGGGGTGGCGGCGGCGGAGATCGGCGGCGGGTTGATCCGGGAGATCCAGGTGGTGGCGGACCAGGAGCGCCTGGCCGGTCTTCAGCTGGACATACTGGACCTGTCCGAGGCCCTGGAAGCCGGCAATACCGAGACCCCGGCAGGCCGTTTGCTGATGGACCGCGGCGAGATCAGCGGCCGCACCGCCGGACGTTTCCGCACCGTCCAGGAGATCATTGACCTGCCTCTCAGGATGGAAACGGATCAAGGCACACCGCGTCTATTGCATCTGGGTGAGGTGGCTCAGGTGATCGACGGCTCGGAAGACGAACGCCTGCGGGTACGCCTGAACGGGCTGCCCGGCATCAAACTGTCGGTGCAGAAACAGCCCCAGGCCAACACCGTCAGCGTGGTGGATGCCGTCAATGACCGATTAGAGAAACTGGAGGAGGACGGTCTGATACCCCAGGACGTCGAGATTCACAGGGTCGACGATCAGGCGCGCTACGTGCGGCGCTCCCTGGACAACGCCGTCACGGCGGCCGCCAGCGGTGCCATGCTGGCGATGCTGGTGGTGTTCATGTTTCTCGGGAGCCTGCGCCGCACCCTGATCATCGGCAGCGCCATTCCCATTGCCATACTGGTCACCTTCACTTTGATGGCCAGCGCCGGCCTGACACTCAACATCATGACCCTGGGCGGACTGGCCCTCGGCATCGGCATGCTGGTTGACAGCACCGTCGTCATGCTCGAGAACATATACCGGCATCAGCGGCTCGGAGAAGACGCGGAGGAAGCCCCGACACGCGCCGCGGCCGAGGTCAACAGCGCCATCGTCGCGTCCACATCAACCAATCTGGCAGCCGTATTGCCGTTCCTGTTCATCACCGGCCTGGTCGGGCTTTTGTTCCGTGAGCTGATCTTCACCATCTCCGCCGCCATTCTGGCATCCATGCTGGTGGCACTCACGCTGGTGCCCGCCCTTGCCGGGCGGGTGCCCGCCGATAAGGAAGGGAGGCTCCGGCAAGGTGCCAACAAGGTGCTGGAGATCGTTCAAAACGTCTATGCCCGGGCACTGGCTTGGACCCTGCGGCTGCCCTGGCTGGTCCTTGCCCTGTTTATCGGTGGATTCGTGGTGACCGTACCGGGCATCATGGACCTGAAACAGATATTTCTCCCGACCCTGGATGAAGGACAGATCCAGGTCAGCATCACCGCCGACCGCGGCATCAACATCCCGGAGATGAATCGGACCACTGCCCGTCTCGAGGAGATCCTCGCCCGGCAGGATGAAGTCGAGACCCTGTTCACCACGGTGGGAGGCCACATTTTCGGCCGCTCCCAGCATGAATCGCCGAATCGTTCCAGTATCCGGGTTCAGCTGCGGCCGCTTCTGGAACGCCGGGTCATCAGCAGCCGAGATTGGATCACCAGGGTTCAGAAAGAGATCGCTGCAGCACGACTGGCCGGGGTGAAGGTACGCATGTACAGCATCGGCGTGCGTGGCATCCGCTTCAATCGCAGTGACGACGATTTCGCCCTGCGGGTGAAGGGCCCGGATCTCTATGTGCTGGAGGACATCGCCGACAAGGTGGTCGAGAGATTGAAGGGTGTGCAGGGTCTGCGCAATCCCGAGCACTCGGCGGAAGACAAAAACCAGGAGTTGTCCATACGGGTCGATCGGTCCCGGGCGGCCAGCTACGGTCTGACGGTGGATGACGTGGGCAAAGCGGTCCGCTTCGCCCTGCAGGGACAGCGGGTGACGGATTTCATCTCCGAAGACCGTGCCATCGATGTTCTGCTTCGCCTCGACCGGGAACAGATGACCACCCCGGGAGACGTGGAGGAGATCATACTCTTCAGCAAATCCCAGCCCCGAATCCCGGTTCGGCTGTCGGACATCGCCAGGGTCGAGATCGTACCCATCCCCTCGGCCATCATGCGTGACAGACAACAACGCTTCGTTGAGGTTACCGCCTCCCTGACGGGCGACGTCAACCTTGTCTCGGTCATCGCGGCTGCAGATGAACTCATGCAGGAACTGGAAATCCCCAAGGGCTACAGCATCTACGAAGCGGGCAACCTGGAGACACTCAAGGAAGGCCGGAATCTCAGCTATCAGCTGCTGGCGATGGCACTCTTTCTCGTGTTCGTGGTGATGGCCGTCCAGTACGAATCCCTTCGCAATCCCCTGGTTATCATGTTCAGCGTCCCCTTCTCCATTATCGGCGTAGCCATCGGACTGCATGCAACAGGCCTGCCGCTCTCCATGCCGGTGTGGTTGGGGCTCATCATGCTGGCAGGCATCGTTGTGAATAATGCCATCGTGCTGGTGGAATATATCGAGATAGCCCGTGCCCGCGGACTTCCCCCAGGGGGTGCGGTAATCGAAGCGGCACGACTGCGCATGCGTCCCATCCTGATGACGACGCTGACCACGGTCGTGGGTATGCTACCCCTTGCCCTTGCCCTGGGCGAGGGCTCCGAGATGCTCCAGCCTCTGGCCGTCACCATCGTCTCCGGCCTGCTGTTTTCGACCCTGGTGACCCTGCTGCTGGTGCCTTCCGTCTACCGCCTCATCGCATCCAAGGCGTAAGGCGTAAACCCACATATCTATCAATGTAGCCTGCGTTGAGGAACGAAACGCGGGGAAAACCGCACCATTGATTAATCCTTGTTTCGCGAGCTCAACACAGGCTACCGGCTATTCAAGGCGCTGCACAACCTCAGCCCACAAGGCACGGTACGAGTCCCAGGCATAGGTCATGGGAGCAAACTCCCCTACCGGCGCGCGATGGATGCCCATTTTTTCCACATCGCTGGCATAGGGTATGTGTGTAGAGAGCATCTCGGGATTTGAAGCAGTCATGTCCTGAATCACTTCCGACTGGAAGTGCTTGCGCCGATCCACCATGGAAAAGAAGGGCATCAGGTCGACCCCCCTGACTCTGTTTTCCCTGAGGTAATCCAGCAATTGATGATAGGCCCTGATGGACAGGGTGCCGGGGATGGTCGGGATCAACAGTGCGTCCGCGGCCCTGAAAATATTCTCCGAGACCAGCGATATGTTTGGCGGGCAGTCGAGGATGACATTATCGAACTGTTCCGACAAAGGCCGCAGCAGTCTCAACAACTGTCTTGCCGGCTTTTTCCGCTCACTGAGGTGCAGATCCATGTTTCGGTAGGAAAACTCCGCCGGCAGAAGATCCAGATTCTCGAAATCCGTACCCTTGATCGACCCGTCCAGCTCCCGTTTGCCCTGGATCAATTTACGACTGCCGCCCTTTATCTTGGGCTTAACCCGGAGATAGAAGGTTGCGGCCGCCTGTGGATCCAGGTCCCAGATGAGTGTCCTGTGGCCTTCCTGCGCCGACAGAAAAGCCAGGTTCACCGCCGTTGCCGTTTTGCCGACTCCACCCTTTATGTTGTAAACACCGATAATTCTCATGCGGCTTGCCTTACCTTTTTCTGGCTGAACATATGCTTGAAATGATCCCGATTGTTCTTGTCCGCGAACTCGGCGAACCGCTGTGCAAAACGGGTGCGCGCCTGACGCTGCCGCTTCAGCAGGCCATCCACCAGCATACCCATGGCCAGCAAGGTATCTGCGGGGACATCGCCCTCCTCACTCATCTGGTGCGCAAACTCCCGGAGTTTAAGGGCCTGCACCTCCAGATCCTGGAACAGGCCCAGATTGTCCAGCAGGATTTTCAGGGCCCGAATTGCGGGCTTGACATCTTTCTCCGAATAAATACTCCTGTAGAACTCGATGAGATACCTTAGCTTCTTACAGTTTTTCCTAAGCTCATGCAGCGCTTCCGGCGGCGATTCGTCCGTAATGGCCAAACCCTCCTCTAGCACCCTGCCGTAGATCTTGCAGATACGCTTGCCCGCCGTCTCCGAAATGGGGCGACCGGCGCTCGGCAAGGCCGATGCCTCGGGATCCGGGGTTTCCAGATAGGATCGCCAGTCTGCCAGTATCTGCCTGAACGCTTCGGATTCCATCTGCTTCACCATCTTCTCGTGTTCAGTCCGCTGATGAACCAGCAGAAATCGATGCAGGGGCTCCAGGTCCCTGCGATAACTCTCGGGCAGGCTGTCCCTGTACTCCTCGAATGCCAGGAGATAGACATGCATGTCGCGCGTCGGGCCGGTTATCTGCCCCAACCAGGCAAGGCGCGGTTTAAAGCGCTCCACCACATCCTCCGGAAAAACCCCCTTGATCTGGGTGAGTGCGGATCGGGTGCGGCGCACAGCCACCCGCAGGTCATGCAGAAACTCGGAATCCAGGTCATCACGGGTTCCCGGGATATTGGTCTCAACCGTGTCGAGAAGATGCAGGTGAATATGGCGCGCCACAGTCTCCGACTGCATCTCCGGTGTGAACCAGAAATCGAGCTTTGAACTATAGTCGCAGGGAACCTTACCCACGGACGCCAGCAATTCCTCGAAAAGGCTGCCGGTGCCCCCAACCAGCTCCATCTCGCCGCTAAGAAATCGCTTTACCTGGCCGAGGTATTTTTCGTACCCCCTGACGGGTAACAGGCGAACGATCCCGTCGACGGCGGCCCCCATCCGCCCCTGGGCATCATAGGTGTCGCCCTGCTCGAGCCGTATTCGCAATACCGTTTTCTGCTCATCATCCAGCATCTTGAAATTCCGGCTCACTCCCCGGAGCTCGACCAGTGGCAGCAAGGCCCGAATATCCACTACGCCGGATAGATTTTTTTTCAGGACACTCTCCGGAAAATCCCAATAAAACCGCGGCATATCCCCGGTAAAGCTCACGCTTTCTTTCGGGCCGTCATCACCCGGTCCCGACATGATCAGGCGCTGCCTGTCCTTTTCGATCTCCCGCCGGAGACAGGCACCCGTCTGGTATAACCGCCAGTCGAAGCTGTCGTAGTAGACATGGTCAAATCTTGTTTCCGATTCCTCTTCCAGGTTGAACTCTGATTTCAGCGCGGACTCGATGCCGGCCAATGCATGTGAGCCGGAAAGCCGGAACTCGGCGGAGTTGGTGGACATATTGTTCCTCTTGTTCGGGAAGCGGCTCGATGAGCCAGACCTCAGTGTTCCAATATTTTTTTGTAAGTCATGGTGTCAGAACCCAAAAGACGCAGAGTACACCGGCGATGCTATCTCAGCATTGATTCGGCGACCTCACGGCTCTTGGGTCGCGACATTGTCTGTCAATCCGGTACCGGGTTCTTTGAGGCAGTACCCTTAACGGACAGTTATTTTGAAACCATAGCAGATTCCCATGCACCAGGAACCCGAAACAGGTGCCAGCACCATGGATAACGCCGGGATATTAATGTAGTTTTGACCATAATTAAACGACTACCTGGACTCCCGGCCCCGCTAATTCGAAAGGCGCGGCCATGTCATTGTAATTTGGGTATAATTCAGCGATCTCATTTTAGGGCCTTCCCTATGACAGAACAGACTCTCAACGTCGATCAGGCTGAAATCAGCAAATTCGAACAACTTGCTTCCCGCTGGTGGGACACCAACAGTGAGTTCAAGCCCCTGCATGACATCAATCCACTGCGATTGGACTACATCGACCGTATTGCGGGTCTCGAGTCCAGGAAGGTCCTGGATGTGGGTTGCGGCGGGGGCATCCTGGCGGAGAGCATGGCCCACAGGGGTGCCGAGGTGACAGGCATTGATATGGGCGAAGCACCGTTGGAGGTGGCACGTCTGCACCTGCTGGAATCCGGGTTGAAGGTCAACTACGAACGCATTCCCGTCGAACGGCTTGCCGAAGAGATACCCGGCACATTCGATATCGTGACCTGTATGGAGATGCTGGAGCATGTCCCTGATCCCGGATCGGTTATATCGGCCTGCGCCAAGCTGACCAAGCCGGGCGGACGCCTGTTTTTCTCTACCCTCAATCGAAACCCGAAATCTTACCTGTTTGCCATCATCGGTGCCGAGTATGTGCTCAATCTTCTGCCCAAGGGCACCCATGACTTCAGCAATTTCATCCGGCCATCGGAACTGGACCTGTGGATCAGGCAAGCCGGTCTCACCACCGACGATATCACGGGCCTGATATACAACCCCCTGACCCGCAGGTACCGGCTTGACCCCCGGGATGTGGATGTCAACTACATGGTCAGCTGTCGTCGAGATGGAGACGACTGATGTCTCACGCCCCAGGCAAGTCCGCCTGGTACTGTTTGACCTCGACGGTACCTTTGCGGATACGGCACCGGACCTTGCCTTTGCGCTGAACCGGACACTGGTTGCAAACGATCGGCCGCAACTGCCGCTGGAAACCATTCGGTTGCAGGTTTCACATGGCGCAGTGGCCCTGATCATGCTGGGTTTCGGCATCGGGCCCGACCACCCTCGATTCGACACTTATCGCGAACAGCTGCTGGGTGTCTACCAGCAGCACCTCGCCAGGGAGACGACCCTGTTTCCGGGCATGGAAGAGTTGCTCGAGCAACTTGAGCAGCGGAACATAGCCTGGGGCATCGTAACCAACAAACCGGGCTGGCTGACCGAGCCCCTGATGCAGCAGCTGGGATTCTCTGACAGGGCCGTGGTCATCGTCAGCGGAGATACGACCGACTATCGCAAACCCCACCCCATGCCAATCATCCATGCCTGCGGGCTCGCCCGGTGCGATCCCGCCGAAACCCTTTATATCGGGGACGCCAGAAGGGATATCGAGGCCGGCAACAGTGCCGGCAACACAACGCTCACCGCGCTGTTCGGTTATATCGGGATTGAAGACAATCCGGAGGAGTGGGGCGCCGATGGTGCTATCGAACATCCCTCGGAGGTGCTGGACTGGATTGACCGGGAAATTGCGGACACACCTACCTTTTAACAATTCCCGGGCGTTGGGTTAATATAACCCATCATCGGAATGGAAATCCCAAGCCATGGACGACTACTCCCCGCCAAATGACCTGCTGACCGGACGCACCATCCTGGTCACGGGAGCGGGTGACGGTATTGGACGCGCAGCCGCGCTGGCATATGCCGCCCACGGGGCGACCGTGGTTCTGCTGGGAAGGACGCTGGCAAAACTGGAGGCCGTCTACGACGCGATCGAACAGGCCGGCGGCTCGACCCCGGCCCTCTACCCCATGAATCTGGAAGGTGCCAGGGACAAAGACTACACCGAGCTGACCCAAAGGCTCCGGGTGGAGTTCGGCTCCCTGGAGGGCATCCTGCACAATGCCGCGCAGCTTCAGCTGCTGAGCCGCATCGATGACTACGATATAGAGACCTGGTACAAGGTCATGCAGGTCAACCTCAATGCCCCCTTCATGCTCACACAGGCCTGCCTGCCATTGCTGCGCAAGGCGGAAGACGCCTCCATCCTGTTCACCTCGGACCGGGTGGGCCGCACCGCAAAGGCCTACTGGGGCGCCTATGCGGTTTCCAAGTTCGGCGTCGAGGGCCTGATGCAGGTGCTGGCCGACGAGACCCGGGACAGTAGTGCCATTCGGGTCAACAGCA
Source organism: Gammaproteobacteria bacterium (assembly GCA_024644505.1). GTDB lineage: Bacteria > Pseudomonadota > Gammaproteobacteria > Chromatiales > Chromatiaceae > JAHEHQ01. The sequence continues at coordinate 1,791 of JAHEHQ010000003.1, read as the reverse complement.
TCGACCCGGGACCCACCCGGACACATATGCGCGGCCAGGCGTATCCGGGAGAGGACCCCAGGACCCTGAAGACACCGGAGGCGTTGATGCCCCTCTACCTGTGGCTCATGGGCAGGGACAGCATCGGCACCACAGGGCATGCATTTGATGCCGCCGGGCCCCTGCCTTTCTGACTACAGTGGCGAAGGAGCGGCGCCCAGAGACCATGCAAAGAGCCAAATTTCCGGCGCATGCAGAAAGGTTTAATTATAACTACCTGTTATAAATGATAATTTTATAATTGGCACGAAAATAGCATCGTTCGATTCAATGGTTTTTCCGGTGGATCGACTGATGAACGGACAAATTCAAAGTATTTCAGAGAAACTAAGCAAAGTGGCTACTCCACCCGCTCGACCCAGGATACATCCTGACTCCAAGCAGCGATTCGCCTCAAAAGTACTCGCGTTGACAGGTATCCTGCAGACCACTCTGGAAACCAACGAACTGATTGCCTTGTTTGCCAAGGAACTGGCCAATTTCGTGGGATTCGACGGTCTTTCCTATCAGTTGTCCGAATTAGAGATTGACATCAACCTGGGAAAACAGAGCCAGCATCAGTGCGACTACCAACTGGTGGTAACCGACGAGGACCTGGGTGATCTTCAGTTGTTCCGTTCCCATCCGTTCCAGGAAGCAGAGCTCGAACTCATCGAGAATCTGATGGCGGGACTGCTCTATCCGCTGCGCAATGCCCTGCTCTATCACAGAGCCCTTCAGACGGCACGAATCGACCCGCTGACCGGCGTGAGAAACCGTGCCACCATGGACTCGACGATCCATCGCGAGATCGAACTGGCGCGGCGCCATGACACCCCGCTGTCGGTGATTCTGTTGGATATCGATCACTTCAAACAGATCAATGACCAATACGGGCACCTGAGCGGCGATCAGGCGCTCAAATCCATTGCCCAGTGCGCCGACCGCACCATCCGCGAAAGCGACATGATCTTCCGCTATGGCGGAGAGGAGTTCCTGGTACTTCTGTCCGGCACCGACAGTGATGGTGCGGGACAACTGGCCGAGCGCATCCGGGAAAACGTGGAAAGGCTCAATCCCCACATACACAAATCGATGAATCTGACTGTCAGTCTGGGCGTGGCCGGCATGCGCAACGGTGACGATAGCGGCGCTCTGTTCAAGCGTGCGGATACAGCCCTGTACAAGGCAAAGCAGCAGGGACGCAACCGGGTGGTGATGCAGTAACACCCCATTTGCCCGGGGACCTCGGCAGGGGGATTCGGTTAAAATCCCCCGATGACCTGCACAGCCTACAACACCGTTGCCGCCGTTATTGAGGATCAGGGCCGCTTTCTGATGGTGGAGGAGCACACCGAAAACGGTCTTGTCGCTTTCAATCAACCGGCCGGACACCTGGATCCGGATGAAGGTCTGTTGGAGGCCGTGATCAGGGAAACCCGGGAGGAGACCGGCTGGAAGTTCCTGCCTGAGGGGATCGTAGGCATCTACCAATGGCGTGTGCCCCCCGACGGAAAGACTTATCTGCGTTTCTGCTTTCACGGTACATGCCGCGACCACCGGCCCGACGTGCCTCTCGATACGGGCATCATAAGGGCCCTGTGGATGACGCACGAAGAGCTGGTCTCTCGGCAGCCGCATCTTCGAAGTCCGATGGTGTTGCGCTGCATCGACGATTACCTCTCCGGCGTCAGCCACCCGCTTTCCATTCTCCATAATCTCGATGATGAATAAGGTCATGGTGGGCCTTTCGGGAGGGGTGGATTCCTCCGT
>JAHEHQ010000150.1 GCA_024644505.1 Gammaproteobacteria bacterium | reverse complement strand
AAACCACAAACTACATACTGCAAACCACAAACCACAAACCACAAACTGCAAACTACTAACAGTTACGAATGATTGATGTCATCGACAGGGCCATCATCAACCGGCTCCAGGAAGGTTTTCCCATCTGCGACCGGCCCTATCTGACGGTGGCCAAACAGCTGGGAATTAGCGAAGGCGACCTCATCGGTCGACTCGAAGCCATGATCGACGCCAAGCAGCTTTCCCGTTTCGGCCCCATGTATCATGCCGAACGCCTGGGCGGGGGATTGAGTCTCTGTGCCATGAGCATCCCGGAAGGGGATTTCGAGCAGGTCGCCGAACAGGTCAACCGGTTTCCGGAGGTGGCCCACAACTATGCCCGGGACCACCGTCTGAACATGTGGTTCGTCCTGGCCACCGAGACACAGGTACGCATGGGCGAGGTGCTGAACGAGATAGAAAAGACCACGGGCTACCCGGTCTACGATATGCCCAAGCAGGAAGAGTTTTTCGTGGGATTGAAGTTCGAGGTGTGAAGGATCCATTGAATATACCGGAGTCCATCCAACTCGATTATCTTGACCGACGCATTGTCGTGGCGACCCAGGGTGGCCTGCCCCTGGTGCCCGAGCCCTATCGGCAGATTGCCGCCGAGGTGAATTCGACGGCACCGGAGGTCATGAAACGCCTGCAGGCAATGCTGGATGCCGGGGTCATAAGACGCATCGGCGCGGTACCCAATCATTACACCCTGGGGTTTCGGGGCAACGGAATGAGCGTGTGGGACGTGCCGGATGAAAAGGTGCGGATGCATGGACGCGCCATCGGGGATCTGGATTTCGTCAGCCACGCCTACCGGCGCCCGAGGCACCTCCCGGAGTGGCCTTATAACCTCTTCGCCATGGTTCACGGCAAAGACCGTTCGGAAGTCATGGAAAAGGTAAAGACGATCGCTGATATGCTTGGAGAGGACAACCGGGCCCACGAGGTGCTGTTCAGCACGCGGATCCTGAAAAAAACCGGTATGAGGATCTAGAAACCCTATGTTCAGAATCTCCCAGTTCATGCAGCAACTCCTGGATCCCCAGCCCCTGGGGCCCAAGCGCACCCCTCCCGGGCCGGTGGTGATCTGGAACCTGATCCGGCGCTGCAACCTGACCTGCAAGCACTGCTATTCGATCTCGGCGGACACCGATTTTCCCAATGAACTGAGCACCGAACAGGTGTTCGGGGTGATGGACGACCTCAAGGGTTTTCGCGTGCCCGTGCTCATCCTGTCAGGCGGCGAGCCCCTTTTGCGGCCGGATATCTTCGAAATTGCCGAGCGTGCCAAGCGCATGGGTTTCTATACGGCGCTGTCCACCAACGGCACCCTGATCGACGACAGCAACATCGAAAAGATCGCTGCCATGGGCTTCGACTACCTGGGTATCAGCATCGACGGCATCGCGGAGACCCATGACCGGTTTCGCCGTAAGGAGGGCGCCTTCGATGCCTCCATGCGGGGGCTTCGCCTCTGTCGTGACCGCGGCATCAAGGTGGGCCTGCGTTTCACCATGACCCGGGACAATGCCCACGAACTGCCCCAGCTGCTGGATCTCATGGATAATGAGCGCATCGACAAGTTCTACTTCTCGCACCTGAACTACGCGGGGCGCGGAAACAAGAACCGCAAGGACGACGTCTTTCTCAAGACCACCCGGTGGGCGATGGACCTGCTGTTTGAACGTGCCCTGGCGGATGCACGCAGCGGCCGGGGTACCGAATTCGTAACGGGAAACAATGATGCGGACGGCGTATACATGCTGCACTGGGTGGAGAAGCATTTTCCGGAACACGCCGGGGAGCTGCGCGCCCGTCTGGTTCAGTGGGGCGGCAACAGCTCCGGCGTGAACATCTCCAACATCGACAACCAGGGCAATGTGCACCCGGACACCATGTGGTGGAACTATAACCTGGGCAATGTGAAGGAGCGGCCTTTCTCGGAGATATGGCAGGACACCTCGGACCCCATCATGGCCGGCCTCAAGGCACAACCCCGCAAGGTCGGCGGACGCTGCGGCCAGTGTGCGCACTTCGACATCTGCGGTGGCAACACCCGGGTCCGTGCCATGCAGCTCACGGGTGATCCCTGGGCCGAAGACCCCGCATGCTATCTGACAGATGAGGAGATCGGCATTGAGAAGGAACAAAATCTGCCGGAAGATTATCCCCGTACCGCTCCCGTTTCCTGATCCCGATTCAATGCCTGCCGCTCGCACCTTTTCCCCCGTAACGCGTTTGCTGATCCGCGGCGCCCTTCTATGGATGCTGTGTTATTCCGTGCCGTTGCCTGCCGGCACCATCGATGCCAAGGCCCTGTACAGGCAATATTGCGCGGAGTGCCACGGCGCAGAGCGCCTGGGCGCCATTGGACCGGCCCTGCTGCCGGAGAATCTCAGGCGGCTGCGCCAGAAAGAGGCCTTCCGGGTTATAGAGAACAGCCGCCCTGCGGTTCAGATGCCCCCCTTTAAAGATCTGTTGAACGAACAGCAGATTCAGTCCCTGGTCAAACTGATCTATACGCCCCCGGAAAAGATTCCCGAATGGAGTATGAAGGAGATCAAGTCAAGTCAGCTGATCCATCACAAGACAGGAGCGTTGCCGGACAAGCCGCTGTTCGACGCCGATATCGACAACCTGTTCATGGTGGTGGAACTGGGGGATCACCATGCCACCCTGCTCAACGGTGACAGCTTCGAGCCCATCCACAGGCTGCCGACCCGCTTCGCCCTGCACGGCGGACCCAAGTGGGCGGACAAGGGCCGCTACATCTACTTCGCTTCACGGGACGGCTGGATCAGCAAGTTCGACGTCTTCAACCTGAAGTACACCGCCGAGATCCGGGCAGGCATCAACACCCGCAACCTGGCGGTCTCCCACGACGGACGCTACGTCATCGTGGCCAATTACCTGCCCCACACCCTGGTGGTCCTGGATGCCTCGGATCTCTCCCCGCTGAAAGTCATCCGGGCTGAGGGTAGCAATGGTGTCAGTTCGCGAGTGAGCGCGGTCTATACGGCAGATCCCAGGGAGAGCTTTGTCGCCGCCCTCAAGGATATCCCGGAGGTGTGGGAGATCAGCTATGCCGACGAGCCACCGGTTGGATTCTCCGGCTGGGTTCACGACTACCGGTCAGACTCGGGAGACGCACACAAAGAAGAGCCCTTCCCGGTCCGCCGCATCGAGGTCAAGGGTTACCTGGACGATTTTTTCCTGACCCAGGCGTACGACCAGGTCATAGGCACCTCACGGGGCCTGACGGATGAATCGGGCACGATCACGGGCCAGGTGGTGGACCTGGACCTGAAACGGGCGGTGGCCCGGATGAACCTGCCGGGCATGCCCCATCTCAGCTCGGCCATCACCTGGAAGCACCAGGGCCGCACGGTACTGGCCACACCCAACATCCGTAAACCGGAAGTGACCATCGTCGATACCGAAACCTGGGAAGTCATCAAGCGCATCCCGACCCAGGGTCCCGGCTTTTTCATGCGCAGCCACGAAAAGAGCCCCTACGCCTGGGTCGATGTGTTTTTCGGCCCAAACCGCGACCTGATGCACGTCATCGACAAACAATCCCTGGAGATTGTAAAAACCCTGCGCCCCGCGCCCGGCAAGACCTCCGCCCACGTGGAGTTCACCAAGAACGGGGACCATGCACTGGTGAGCATCTGGGATATGGAGGGTGCCCTGGTGGTGTACGACGCAAAGACCCTGGAAGAGGTGAAGCGCCTGCCGATGAAAAAACCCTCCGGCAAGTACAACGTGCACAACAAGCTGACGCGCTCCGCGGGGACCAGTCATTGAGTGGGCAATTTGAGCCCGTGCGACGTTCATTTGGATTAATCCCGGAGGTGCACAGAAGATGGGGAGACGAAGCCTCCCGCCCGGCTGCGGGACGCTGTGAATACATCCCTGTAGGCTTGACGGCAGCATCCCTGCTGCCGACACCCGCTACCGGACAGGAGGCTTCGTCTTCGTAACCTTCTGCAGCAACCTGATAAATCTTCGTGCCTTTGCGGTTCAAAATTTCATTGTATATTCAGCAAAAAAATCATGAATACACGCACCCTGTTTCTATTACTTGCAACCCTGATCACCGGAATTGATCCATCCAATGCTGAAGAGAACCCATACCCGGTAAAGGCGATAGAAGACGGCGACACCCTGGTGGTGGAGATGAACGGACAGCCTGAACGCGTCCAGTTGCTGGGCATAGACGCACCGGAGAACACCGGCAATCCCAAGCTGGTCCGGGACATCCAGCGCACAGGCCTGAAGGAGGGACAGTTGCTGGAGATCGGCAACGCCGCCACAGACCATCTCCAGTCGCTGGTGAAGCCTGGAGACCATATCCGCATTGAAGAGGGTAAGTTGCGCAGGGACAAGTATGGCCGTTATACGGTTATCGCCTACAGTGTTGAGTCCCGTTCTCTCAACCAGGCTATGGTGGAGGACGGCTACGCCATCGTTCTCGGGCGATACCCCTTGCCCGAGTCAATGAAGGAGAGCCTGAAGACCGCCGAGGAGAAGGCGAAAAGAGAAAACCGGGGACTCTGGGGACGATACCCGGAGACCGCCGGGGCCTGGGGCGGTTAATCCAGCATCACCTTTTTCAGGTCGAACAGGGTTCGGTGAACCCCATGACACCTGGCACAGGCCTGTACGGCCAGTTCACCAAGATTGCGGCCTATGAATTTTTTGTCGTTTCGCTCTATTCCCTGCCCGATCCGCTCCATGGATGAGCGGGTGGCATTGCCCAGGATTCGCTCCCTGGGCGCTTCGTCCGAGTGGCAGCCGTCACAACTGGCCCCCAGATCACTCAACCGCCGCCCCAGCTGGGTCAAGGCATCGGCAGCGGCCGGCATTCTGTCGTCTTCGCTGGCGATCTTTATCCGATTGACCAGCAGCGAAAGGCGATTCATGACATCTTCCATCGGTTCCATCTCCAGCGTCTCTGAATCCTCCACTGAGACCTTGCTGAAATCCGGGGCCCGGTATATGGCCGCCGCCACGGCCCGATAATCACGATGACAGGACCTGCAGCTCAATCCGAGTTTGCGCACGGCCCCGGCAGCCCTCTCGAAATCGCCGGCTGCCGCAGCGTCAGTCAGTGCCCCGGCAATGGGCGCCTCCAGCTCATCCCGCCACTCGGGCACCATCTCGCCGATCTTGAGATAGTGCTCCGCGAGTCGCTCCGCCCATTTTTGCAGCCTGGGCTGGTCCTCCAAAGCCAGGTATTCGGTGACCGCCTGCATCTCGCGGCGCAGTTTGAACATGTTGTGCAGCCAGACCTGACGTTTGTTGTCAGGCTTGTACCACTTGGCCAGTGAATCGGGAGGCAAGGCCACCTCACCGGCGGATACTGGAAACGTGAATATGAGCAACAGGGGTATCAGGTATCTGATCATGGCGGTTTGATCTGTACAATAGGACCTGCCCGACAAAATACACGGGAACCTCAAACCGATAAAGGGCTATCACGCCGCGGGGATGGATCAGGGCCTGTTATCAGATCCTGAGCGAGGCGGTGCTTAACCGCTGGAAATGAAAACAGGTGAAGAGATTGATTCGATCAAACAACGGATACAGCCGTCTCGAGATCGCCTTCATGGCCACGCTTGCCGCGCTGGTGGGGGTACTGGCGGTCACCAAGTACTTTGATTTGTCCGAGTTGACGGAAGGCTCCATGGAGTCAGGTGTCATCGTTGCGGTGCAGGAGGGCCTCGCCGGTTATGCCGAGGAATCCCGGGAGACAGGAAGACAACCGGTCTACCCCGAAACCCTCGACCAGGCCCAAATCGGGGAAACGGACATGCGAAATCCCTTTTTTGCCAATGTCCTTGACAGAGGTGTTGCCGTAACCGGCTGGTCGAAAACCGAGAAGAACACGTACACTACCCCCAATGGAACGGGCTATGTCTACGATCCGGCTACGGGACAATTTGATCCCAAAGAAAAGCCTTCACCCTTAACGGACACCCCGATGCCGGATACCGGCAGATACTGAAAAACCGGCCTAAGGCCTGATAGGAATGCCATGCGATTTGGAGATCGAGTCTTGGTCAAGACACGCCTGCTGAGTATGCTGATGCCGTTTTTCCTGTTGCTGGGTTGCGGCGAGGACATCGCTTACAAAAATACCGCAATCGGTTCCTTCGTCGACGTGCTCAAACAAAACGGCGTCGAGGGAACCGCGGAAATCATGATGCCCGACAACGAGGAGATCGATTACGTCGCTACTTACGTGATCTCCGCCTACACCAGCACCCGTATCCTCTCTTTCTTCAAATTCAGGGACGAGGCCAGCGCTGTCAGTAATCTGAAAGACGCGATGGAGAATCCCAAGCTCACCGGCCAGGCCAGAAACGGGACGATCATCTTCGCGGCCACCTTCTATCCCCCCGATGACGAAGCCGTCCAAAAAATAAAAGCACTGTTCCTGGCCCACGAATTCCAGTGAACGGCGGCCAACCGGCGGGGGAACCCCCCCTGTCCCGGATCCAGAAACAACATCCTACCGGAGTATCGATCGATGAAACTTTCCATAATGGCGCTCGCGGGCCTTCTTTCTGTGACGATCCCTCAGCAGGTCTGGGCC
>JAHEHQ010000149.1 GCA_024644505.1 Gammaproteobacteria bacterium | reverse complement strand
CGCCATGATCATCGCTCAGCTCTCCGACAGTCACGTCCGACCAGAGGGCGCGCTTTTCGCCGACGTCGTCGATACGCGTGCCATGCTGAGCCATGCGGTCGACGCCGTGCTAGCTTTGTCGCCTCGGCCGGACGTGGTCATCTTCACCGGTGACCTGACCAACGACGGCGAGCCCGAGGCGTATGCTGCACTGCGCCCCATTCTCGAGCGTCTGCCGATGCCCGTCTATGCGATCCCGGGCAACCATGATGACCGCGAGGCCATGCTGGCGCTAGATGGAGTGGCGGTGGTCGGTGCCGGCAGTGCTTTTCGTCACTATACGGTCGATCTCGGTGATCTGCGGCTCATCGCACTGGACAGCAACGTGCCCGGCAAGGCGTATGGCGCGCTCTGCCCCGAGCGACTCGCCTGGCTGGAGGCGGAGTTGGCCCAAGACGGCGACCAACCCGTCCTCATGATGGTGCATCACCCGCCAGCGGAGACCGGCATCGCCTTCATGGACCGGATTCCGCTACATTCGGACCCCGCCCTGGAGGCAATCATCAGCCAGCATGCAGCGCGCATTCAGCGCATCGTCTGCGGCCACATCCATCGGGCAATCTTCTATCGCTGGCAGAATGTGCCGGTCAGTGTCGCCCCGGGCGTAGCGCACCACGTTATTCTCGGGCTCGATGGCCAGGAGGCAGCCTTCGTCATGGAGCCGCCCGGCTTCCATTTGCACCATTGGAGCGCGGCGCGCGGCCTGGTCACGCACCATGTACCGATCGGAGCCTACCCAGGACCGTACCAGTTCGGTGGGAACCCGGGCGCCAATCCCCACCAGCCACGCGCCTGACCGACAAGCCCAGGGCAGGCGCGCGCCACTATATCGGCGCGTTACGAGTTCATCGTTCCCCAGAACTCGTCATTCGTCTTGGCAAGCCGCATCTTGTCCATGATGAACTCGACCGAATCGGTGGTGCCCATCGGGTTGAGAATTCGCCGGAGCACCCACATCCGCTGCAGCGTCGCTTTGTCGACGAGCAACTCCTCGCGCCTGGTGCCCGACTTGTTGATGTCGAGCGACGGGAAGACCCGCTTGTCGGCCACCCGGCGATCCAGCACGATCTCGGAGTTGCCGGTGCCCTTGAACTCCTCGAAGATTACCTCGTCCATGCGCGAGCCGGTATCGATCAGCGCAGTCGCGATGATGGTCAGCGAGCCGGCATCCTCGATGTTGCGCGCCGCGCCGAAAAAGCGCTTGGGCCGCTGCAACGCATTAGCGTCCACACCACCCGTCAGCACCTTGCCCGAACTCGGCACGACGGTGTTGTAGGCACGGGCGAGGCGCGTGATCGAATCCAGGAGAATGACGACGTCGCGCCCGTGCTCGACCAGCCGCTTGGCCTTTTCGATCACCATCTCCGCCACCTGCACATGGCGCGCCGCCGGCTCGTCGAAGGTCGATGAGATCACCTCCCCCCGCACCGAGCGCTTCATTTCGGTTACCTCTTCCGGACGCTCATCGATGAGCAGCACGATCAGGTGACAATCCGGGTGATTGTAGGCGATGGACTGGGCCACGTTCTGCATGAGCATGGTCTTGCCCGCCTTGGGCGGTGAGACGATCAGACCACGCTGTCCCTTGCCAATGGGCGCCACCAGTTCTATGGTTCGCGCCGTGATGTCCTCGGTGCTGCCGTTGCCCACCTCCAGCGTGAACTTCTTGTTGGCGAACAGGGGGGTGAAATTCTCGAACAGGATCTTGTTCTTGGTGTTTTCCGGCTTGTCGTAGTTGATCTCGCTGACCTTGAGCAGGGCAAAATAACGCTCGCTGTCCTTGGGGGGGCGGATCTTTCCGGAGATGGTGTCGCCGGTGCGCAGGCTGAAGCGGCGGATCTGGCTGGGTGAGACGTAGATGTCGTCCGGACCCGCGAGATAAGAGCTGTCGGCGGCCCGCAGAAATCCGAACCCATCCTGGAGGATCTCGAGCACACCGTCGCCGTAGATATCCTCTCCGTTCTTGGCGTGCGCCTTGAGGATGGCAAATATGAGGTCCTGCTTGCGGGACCGGGCCATGCCCTCGATTTTCATGGTGTGGGCCAGTTCCACCAGTTCGGCGACAGGCATCTTTTTCAGTTCGGTGAGATTCATGATGTCGTAGTTTCTATTTCTAATGTAACGGTTTGTACAGACGAGAAATGTCCGTAGGGATGGGTACGGGAATGGGATCAGGCAATCGATCCCGATCGGTTTGAAAACCGGCGCCTGGACGGCCCAGCACGAAAACTGCGGGTCCCCCCGTTGCGCCCGGCCGCCAAATAAAAGGTTTTTTTAAAGGTTGCTGTCGATAAATGCCGTGAGCTGTGATTTGGATACGGCGCCAACCTTGGTCGCCTCCACCTCGCCGTCCTTGAAAAGCATCAGGGTGGGAATGCCGCGAATGCCGTATCGCGGCGGCGTATTGGGGTTGTCGTCTATATTAAGTTTCGCGACCTTGACCTTTCCCGCGTATTCGCTTGCGATCTGATCCAGGGCCGGGGCAATCATCTTGCAGGGACCGCACCACTCTGCCCAGTAGTCCACCAGCACCGGCTGACTGGATTTCAGTACTTCGGTTTCAAAAGAATCATCACTCAGATGAACAATCTGTTCACTCACAGGAGTCTCTCCAAATACATTGTTGAGAAACCACCGGGATGTGCGGGGCCGCACCGGCGTTCCTTATCACATGGGATCTAAAGGGGGCGGATTTAATCCGGATTCGGACCCACGGGAATCTACAATTCAGTATTTGATCTCAATATTATTCGTTTTGCAAGTCCAAACAGGGGTTATTTGCTGTATCCTAGCCGGCTATGAGTGAAAAACATCTGACAGACGTAAGATTCGACAGTTTCGGATTCAGCCCGGAAATCATGCAGGGCATCGAGGACGCCGGGTTCAACCTGTGCACCCCGATCCAGGCCGAAGCCATGCCCATCGCACTGGACGGACAGGATGTCGCGGGGCAGGCGCATACCGGCACCGGCAAGACCGCGGCCTTCCTGCTGGCCACTTTTCAACATCTGCTGACCCATCCCCCGGGGGAAAACCGCCGCCGGAACCAGCCCCGCGCCCTGATGCTGGCACCAACCCGGGAACTGGCGGTGCAGATCCACAAGGATGCCGAAGTGCTGGGCAGGCATACCGGGTTCAGGCTGGGGCTGGTATTCGGCGGCACCGGTTACGAGCAGCAACGGCGCCAGCTGGAAGAAGGGGTGGATATCCTGATCGGCACGCCTGGGCGCCTGATCGATTACTTCAAACAGCACGTATACAACCTGAAGGCGATACAGGTCATTGTGCTGGACGAGGCCGACCGGATGTTCGATCTGGGATTCATCAAGGATATCCGCTACATGCTGCGCCGCTGCCCGCCACCAGAACAGCGACTGGGCATGCTGTTCTCCGCCACGCTCTCCTTCCGGGTGAAGGAGCTGGCGTATGAGCACATGAACAACCCCGAGTCGATAACGGTGAAAGACGACAAGATCACCGCCGACAACGTGGTGCAGACCTGTTATATGGCGGGAAACGATGAAAAGATCCCCCTGCTCATCGGCCTGCTGAAACGCATGGATGCCCACCGGACCATCGTGTTCGTCAATACCAAGCGCGGAGCAGACAGGGTTTGGGGTTATCTGGAGGGCAACGGATTCAAGGCCGCGGTACTTTCCGGCGACGTCCCCCAGAAAAAGCGTCTGAGCCTGTTGCAGCAGTTCAAGACCAACGAGCTGCCGATATTGGTTGCTACGGACGTAGCTGCCCGCGGCCTCCACATCCCCAACGTCACCCATGTGATCAACTATGACCTGCCGGAAGACGCGGAGGACTATGTTCACCGCATCGGAAGGACAGCGCGCGCCGGGGCCAGCGGAGACGCCATCAGTTTTGCCTGTGAGACCTTTTCCTTCTCCCTGCCGGATATCGAGCAGTACATCGGTCATAAAATGCCGATGCAGCCGATTTCCGCAGACCTGCTGGCGGAGGTCGATCCCAGGAGCCGTGTCAGGATGGAGCGGCCCCGCAGGGATGACCGGGGCCGGGGACGCGGAAGGCAGGGCTCCGGGAGACAAGGTTCAGGAAGGGGCAGGGGTGGTCGCAGCCGCAACAAGGCAAAAGCCTGAGTGGCCGATCATCCGGTCTGTTGATCCGAAAGATGCCTGCTGACGAAGCCACACCCGGTGTACCTGTTGCCAAACTGGCATCGAGCAACAAGTGCAGCCGCTGTCATTTGTCGAAATGCTGCACCTACATCACCCATGCACTGGGGGCCGCACCCCGCTCCAAGGCTGAGTTCGAACATCTCCTTTGGCAGGTGTCCCACCAGGGCGTGGGTCTGTACAAGGACAGTGACGGCTGGTATCTCATCATCGACACCCCCTGTTCGCACCTGGGCCCCGGGGGAGTTTGTGCCATTTACGATCAGCGGCCCCAGATCTGCCGTGATTACGACAACGAGTGGTGTGAGCTGGATGCACCTGCGGAAGAGGGGTTCGATCTCTATTTCCGGGATTATGAAGCGCTGCTGAGCTACTGCAAAAAAAGATTCAGGACCTGGGGGAAATAATTTGTTCGACACAACGCATTTCTGCCGGCAAAAACCGTAGGGTCGAATTCATTCGACCAACGCCTGGGTTGAATATCCGGCGTAGATGATCAGCGGCTGCTGGCCGAATGAATTCGGCCCCACAAGAGTAATCAGCCCACCCGATCGGGGGCGTAGCCCATTACGGGTGTATCTCCGAGAAGTCCCGAATGGCCGGAAAGTCTCCCGGATCCCTGACCGGCCCCCGGGTATCGGGGCTGAGCACAGCCAGCAGCCAACGGATACCATATTCCCTGGCCGATCTCAGGACCGCCTGGCTGTCGTCGACAAACAGGGTTCTCTGCCTGTCGAAAGGCTCCACCTGCTGCAACCTGCCCCAGAACACGGGATCTTCCTTGGGCAACCCCAGGTCGTGGGCACAGACCACGGCATCGAAATATCCCTTCAATGCCGTGCGCTCGAGCTTCAGGGCCAGGGCCTTCTGATGTGCGTTGGTCACCAGAACAAGCCGCCTGTCCAGACTCCTGACAGTTTGGAGAAACTCCACCACATGGGGGTGTACGGAGATCAGGTGACCCACCTCCTCCTTGAGCAGCGCGATGTCCAGGCCGAGTTCGCGGCTCCAATGATCCACACAGTACCAATTCAGCGTGCCCTCGATATCCCGGTAACGGGTCAACAGCAACTGCCTGGAATCAGCCAGGGAGATGCCCCTGGCCTCCGCATATCGCCGGGGTACATGCTCGAGCCAGAAGTGATTGTCGAAGTGCAGGTCCAGCAGGGTGCCGTCCATGTCCAGGAAGACACGGTCAATTTGGTTCCAGTCGAGCATGGTGTAAAGTTTAACCTCCATTGCCGAGGTGTGCATTGACCATGTCCAAAAATGAGAAAGTGGCGAAGCACCCAGTCATAAGCTCCCGCCGACCGTTGGCGAACACGGGTATCTTCCGTATCGAGGAGATGAACCTGGAGTTCTCCAACGGCCAGACCCGATGTTATCAGCGCATCGTCGGATCCAATGAGGGCGCAGTACTGGTAGTTCCCATGCCGGACCCACAGACGTTGCTGTTGATTCGTGAATATTCAGCGGGTATGGAAAGGTATGACCTGGCTTTTCCAAAGGGCCGCGTAGAATTTGGGGAGGATCTGCTGGACGCGGCCAATCGTGAGATTCAGGAAGAGGTCGGATATGGGGCTCACCGGCTGGATAAGATATCTTCGGTCACCGTCGCCCCGGGGTACCTCTATCACTCCACGCATATCGTGCTCGCCAGGGATCTTTACAATCAGCGCCTGCCCGGGGATGAACCCGAGCCGATCGAAGTGGTACGGTGGAGACTTGCTGACCTGGAAGATCTGCTGCACCGGGAGGATTTCAACGAGGCCCGCTCGATAGCCGCCCTGTTTATGATTCGTGAATGGCTCGAAAAGGAGCAGAAGCCTCTGTAAAACCATGCCCGAATCCATCCTATCCAAGTCATACCGGACCCGGGGCTTGATTCTGCTCGTTTTCTTATGCCTTCTGCCGCCGGTCTGTGCCGCTGCCGCCCCACCCGAACCGGACGAGGCATTCGAGTTCGAGGATTTTCCCCTGGCCGAGCCGCTGGAGCACCCGGCGTGGTTCAAGGAAAGTTTTCTGGACCTGCGCGACGATCTGGAAGAGGCCGTGGCGGCGGGTAAAAAGGGCATCATCGTATACTTCGGACAAAGACGCTGCGCTTATTGCCAGAGACTGATGAAGATCAACTTCGGCATGGAGGACATCGTTACCTACACACGGCAAAATTTCGACATCGTGCCGGTCGACATCTGGGGTGTGGATGAACTCACAGACCTGGGGGGACAAACGGTTACGGAACGGGAGTTTTCGGTACGGGAGAACACCAATTTCACCCCGTCGCTGATTTTCTATGACAACGAGGGTAAGGAGGCGCTGCGGCTGCGGGGCTACTACCCGCCCTACAAGTTCCGCGCCGCGCTGGAATATGTGGCGGACGGGCATCACCGGCGGGAAACCTTCAGTGCTTACATGGAGCGCGCCGAGGGGGCCATGGCCTTCGAACCCGAGGA
>JAHEHQ010000148.1 GCA_024644505.1 Gammaproteobacteria bacterium | reverse complement strand
CCCACAACTGGGCGATGATCTCACCGGCCGAAAGATTGCGGTTGTAACCCTGCTTGCCGGTGGAGCAGAAACTGCAATCCAGGGAGCAACCCACCTGGGACGAGACACACAAGGTCCCGCGTTCACCGTCGGGAATGAACACCGACTCCACCCGGTTATTGCAGGAAAGTTCCAGCACCCATTTATGCGTGCCGTCCCGGGACGGCTGTTCGTAGACCACCTCCGGAATCTCCACACCGGCCTTCTCCCGCAGCCCGGCGCGCAGATGTTTCGACAAGTCGGTCATAGCATCGAATTCCGTCTGACCATGCTTGTGAATCCACTTGAGCAGGTTACGGCCGTGATACGCCTTGCCACCGAGGGTCTGAATGAAGGACTCCATGCCCTTCCTGTCCAGGTCCAGCAGATTGGTTTTCGGTTCGGGGATCAAGCTCAGATTACCGGGTGCGTTCGCAGACACCATCCGGAAAGAAAAACGCGATCTCCACCTTTGCGGTTTCGGGCGCGTCTGATCCGTGCACGGCATTCTCGTCCACCGTCTGTGCAAAATCCGCCCTGATGGTCCCTGGCGCAGCCTCCTGAGGATTGGTGGCACCCATGACCTCACGGTTTCTGGCAATAGCGTTCTCGCCTTCCAGCACCTGGACCATGACGGGGCCCGAGGTCATGAAGTCGACCAGATCGTTGTAGAAGGGGCGTTCCTTGTGCACGGCATAGAACTCCCCGGCCTGCTCTCTCGTCAGGTGGAGCATTTTGGATGCCACAATTCTCAGGCCGGCGCTCTCGAACCGGTCGTAAATCTTCCCAATCACATTCTTTGCCACTGCGTCGGGTTTGACAATTGAGAAGGTGCGTTCGATAGCCATTAGAAATCTCCAGAAAAACCAAAAAAATACAAAATCTTGCAGCCCGATTGCTGCAGGCTCGGGGCACAGAGACTATGGGGACAGGATCACCCGCGGGGGATCAAAGATCCTCTGGCGACTGATCCCGTTTACCGCCCGAAAGCATAATTTTTTCTTACACTTACACGACAGCGGTGGATTTTACCTTGCGTCGACATCTTCAAGCAATGCCTTTCCGGACGAGCAGGGCCAGGGGGGGGCACGAACCAAATCCGTGTCCGCCGGGTTTACGGGGAAGGCCTTTCAGGCACGATAACGGGTCAACGCAATCCCCGTCAGTATTATCGCAAGGGAAAACAGACTGGTGACGGTCGCCGGTTCCGATAAAACCCAGACACCGGTAAAGAAGGCCACCACCGGGATAAGATAATTGATATTGGACAGAAAGCTGGGGCCGGCGCGGCCGATCACGGCAAAGTACACAATGGTGGCCAGTCCCGTAGGGGCGACGCCAAGCCACACCAGTGCCAGTATCGAACTTCGGGAAAAGGAGATCTCCTGTACTGCCAGCTCCTGTATCACCCACACAGGGACGATGATCAGGCTCGCCGCCACCAACACGCCTGCGCCGGCAACCAGGGGATTGAAATGGGGCAGCCTCCTCGCAAGTATGGTATTGACCGCATAACAGACCGCCGCGCCGAGCACTGCCAGGCCTCTCAACACCTCGCCTCCCCCAGCATCCATGGTCGGCCCCAGCAGCATTGTGACGCCCGTAATCCCCAGTACAAAACCCGATAACTTGAACAGATTCAGCCGTTCACCCGGAACGAAAAAGTGCGCCAGCACCATGGTGACCAGGGGCATAACGGCCATCAGCACGCCGGCTATGCCGGAGTCGATCTTCTGCTGTCCCCAGGCAATCAGATAGAAGGGCGCCAGATTGCCCACAACCGCCATCAGAAAGAAACCTCCCCAGGCACCGGCATTTCGCGGGAATCGCAGCCCCCGCAAAACGACAACCGGAATCAGCACCAAGGCCCCCAACAGCACCCGCAGGGCGACCACACCCATGGGACTCACGGATTCCACGGCAATGGCGGTCACCATGAAAGAGGTACCCCAGAGAAATATAAGGCAGAACAGGAACAGCCAGTCCAGAAAGGTTGGGCGCATCAGCTTTAACCGGGTGGGCTGCTATCGGGAAGGTGAGGAAAAACGAAATCCACTAAACATATGGGCGACGGCGGGGAGGCCCGGTCAGGACCTTCGGATCTCCCCGGCCCATGATCTTGATCAGTATGGGGGGAGTCGAGAGTGTCGTGACAACGATCATGAGCACCACGGCGGAAAACATGGCGCTGTCCATCACCCCGAGGCTCTTGCCAATGGAGGCAAAAACCAACCCCACTTCGCCCCGGGGCATCATACCAACACCGATAGCGAATCTGTTGTGAAGTTTGTCTGCACCCAAACCGGAGACTATCTTGCCGCCGATACCGACAGCGATGAGACCAAAGGCCAGTGTGATCACCTGCCAGTCCATGAAGGTCTCCAGTTTAACCTGTATACCCATGAGCACGAAGAAAACCGGCACCAGGATCGCCTCCAGCGGGGCGAACAACTCCTTTATCGAGTATTTGTGATGCCGGTGATCGCCCCAGGCATTGAAATGGCTGTCCTGCAGCAAAAGTCCGGCGGCAAACGCGCCCACGATGGTCGCCAGCCCCACGGTGTTGGCAAGCCAGGCAACGGTCATGACGAATACGAAGGAGATAAAAAGTTTGGCCTCCATCACGTTGAGATTACGCAGCAGGCGAATCAACAGCTTGATAATGGCGGGTCCCATCAGAATCAGGCTGAATATGAAAAACGCCGACAGGGTGATGATGCCCGTAACCTGTGAGAGTTCCACACTGCCGGTAACCACGACACCGGTGGCGATGGCAAGTATCACCAGGCCCAGTATATCGTCTATCACGGCGGCACCCAGTATGATATGGGCCTCTTTGGAAGCCGACTGGTCGAGGTCATCGAGCACCCGGGCCGTGATGCCGATGCTTGTGGCACACAGGGCGGCACCCAGAAACATGTGTTCCGCATGCCCTACTCCGGGCATCAACACCCAGGCCAACAGAAAACCCAGGATAAAAGGCGCGAGCACACCGATTACCGCAACCTTGAGGGAACTGGACCCGACTTCACGCAACTCTTCCACACAGGTATCCAATCCCACGTGAAACAGCAGGAAAATCACCCCGTACCGGGAAAAGATATCAACCGCCTGGGCAACCTGCAGATAATCCCCTCCCCGGGTTCCCTTTACCACCTCCAGGAAAGTAGGGCCGTAGTAGTCACCCAGCACCAGCGTAGCCGCCTTATCGAGACTCTCGCCGGCGAGGGCGTGGCGCGCGATATCCATAACCGCGGTACCTTCCCGCAACACCACCATGAGATCGTAATGAAACAGATAGAGGACATTGCCGAGAACGACCCCCATCAGCAGTTCACCGAGCACGGAGGGCTGGTTGAGATGGCGGGCAGTGTAGCGGCCGATCAGGGCTGCGACCAGGATCAGGGTGACACCGAATATTACGGGCGCTATCGGGTCGCTGTGCATAACGGATCGATGGGGCTCGAATGTACCGACATGGTGGGTAAGATGAACGGTTACCTTAATTTTTCATTTATTTTCTGCCATCCTGTACCAACCACACCGGATACACAGCAGGGATTTCCGGTCGGATCACCCACCGCCCGGAGTATGGGATGGATAACCACCATACTATTGAAGAAAACCCTAATGTTCCACTGGAAGATTCGAGTCTGGTCACAGGCTGAACGGGGTCCCTGCTGCAGGAGCTGCCACTAGCCCCTTTGGTAAATTGATGAAAAAGGTTGATCCCCGACTATTATTTGGGTATCTGCAGCAGATTCGGCCTGTCTTGAATCCAACGGTGGGGCGATTGATTTATTCGAGTGTGTGGGATTTCGAGGATTTAAATCTTGTCAATCAGTATTTTCGAGTTGTTCAAAATCGGCATCGGACCGTCCAGTTCCCATACCGTCGGCCCCATGCGGGCGGCGCGCGCGTTCGCAAAAAAGCTTCAGGGTCTGGGCCTTCTGGAGGAGACAGCCTGGATCAAGTCAGAACTGTTCGGATCATTGGGAGCGACCGGGAAGGGACATGGCAGCGACAAGGCCATTATGCTGGGTCTGGAGGGGGATGAGCCCCAAACGGTGGATGTGGACGCCGTGGAATCGCGGCTCAAACAGATCCGCGACAGCGGAACACTGAATCTGCTGGGCATCCGTGCCATGGTATTTCACGAGAAGCCGCATCTGGTCATGCACAAACGCCAGAACCTCCCCTATCATCCCAATGGAATGCGTTTTACCGCATTTGACCCTTCAGGCAAGTCTCTTCTCGAGAAGATCTATTATTCTGTCGGCGGCGGCTTCATTGTCGACGAAACCGCGGCCGGAGCCGACCGGGTTATTGAAGACCCGACGGTGGTACCCCACGCCTTCACCAGCGCGAAGGAACTGCTCTCGCTTTGCGATACCGAAGGACTCTGCATCAGCACGCTCATGTTGGAAAATGAAAAGGCATGGCGAGGTGAGCAGGAAATACACGAGGAACTTAAAGGGATCTGGCAGGTGATGCAGGCCTGCGTGGAGCGCGGCTGTCATCGGGAAGGCATTCTTCCCGGCGGCATGAAAGTCAAGCGCAGGGCAGCGGGCATGTACCGGAAACTCCGCGCCGAACAAAATGAAGCCGGGATGGCGATGGCTGCAATGGACTGGACCAATCTCTATGCCTTGGCGGTCAACGAGGAAAATGCAGCGGGAGGACGGGTGGTTACGGCGCCCACCAACGGCGCCGCAGGGGTTATTCCGGCGGTGCTTCACTATTACTGGAATTTCTGCAAAGGCGCCGATGAGGATGGCATCATCCGTTTTCTGCTGGCCGCGGGCGCCATCGGCATCCTCTACAAGACCAACGCATCCATCTCCGGAGCAGAGGTCGGCTGCCAGGGGGAAGTGGGGGCCGCCTGTTCCATGGCAGCGGGAGGCCTGACGGAAGCGCTAGGGGGCACACCCTCTCAGGTTGAGAATGCCGCAGAGATCGGGATGGAGCACAATCTGGGATTGACCTGCGACCCCGTCGGCGGGCTGGTTCAGGTGCCCTGCATAGAACGCAATGCCATGGGCGCGGTAAAAGCGATCAACGCCTCCAGAATGGCCATGTTCGGGGACGGCAGTCATTACATATCCCTGGACAAGGTGATTCGCACCATGCGCGAAACCGGTCACGACATGAAAACCAAGTACAAGGAGACCGCAAGGGGTGGTCTGGCGGTCAACATCGTGGATTGCTGATGCGCCAGGGGGCCTCTGAACAATTCATGGCCGGCATCGATATTAATCAGAGGTTTCCTAGCAATATCCCCTTGTATTTCCTATGCTTGAGTCCAGCAAGGCACAATCTGCCGCAGCGCTGGGATGTCCTGAACAGCCGTGCGCCCGGATGTCTTTCCACCTGTTCCCTGAATCATGAGGTATTCGACGGTCGTTATGAATCTTGAAAAGGTGATTTTCGGTTTTTTTATTGTCCTAGCCCTTTCATTGAATGTGGGATTCGTCATGGGAGAACTTTCCGAGTCCGGTCACCACAGTCTCTGGATGCTGTTTGCGGCGCTGCTTGCGAGTCTTTTCACCACCGGCCTGAAGATCGGTGACAGAACCCAGATCGGGGCCATCACCTTGTCCACGAGTCTGGTCACCAACCTGCTGTTGATGATCGCCATCACCTATTGGGCGATCGGGGAAGGGGGAATGGACGTTTCGCCGAGCCAGGATCGCATGGTGACGATCATCTCCCTGTCCGGCGGCGCCCTGGTTGCCAACATCGTTTCGGTATTGATGCTCGTAACCGATACCCTCATGTCCAGGCGTTAGGCATCGCCGTGGCCGCCATTTCCGATCTCGACCGCGTATCTTCCATCGTACTGCGCTACATGCGCGCCCCGGTACTGGTGCTGCTGGCCACCTATGCCGTCGGCATTACCGGTATGGCGCTCATGCCCGGCCTGGAGACCGAGAACGGCTCCGGCAAGATGAATCTGTTTCACGCCTTCTATTTCTTTACCTACACGGCCACGACGACGGGATTCGGCGAGATACCGGTGCCTTTCAGCGAGGCACAAAGACTCTGGGCCACCATCTGCCTGTACGTCGGGGTGATCGCATGGCTCTACGCCGTGGGGTCCATGATCAAGCTGGCTCAGCATCCGGAGCTGCTGACCGCGATTCGCGAAAGGCGTTTCTCAAGGCGCGTCCGCAGCATATCCGAACCCTTCTCCATCATCTGCGGTTTTGGCGATACCGGCAGCCTGCTGGCCAGGGGATTGAGCGAAAATCTCTGTGCAGCCGTGGTCATCGACAGCGATACGGAACGCATAAAGGCTTTGAACCTGAGGGATTACCGGGTGAAGATGGCCGGACTGTGCGCCGATTCCAGCGTACCGAAGCACCTGCTGGCGGCGGGGGTAACCCGCAGCAATTGTCGGGCCCTGGTGGCGCTTACCTCTCATGAAGATACCAATCTGAAGATCGCGGTGATGGCCCGGTCACTCAACCCCTCGGTGCAGATCATCTGCCGTTCGACCGACCCGCGCAACAGAGAGCATCTGGAGACGCTGGGTGGTGTGACCACTGTGGATTCCTACGAGATATTCTCCCGACAGCTTCGAACCGCGATTACCATGCCCTTGCTCTACACCTGGGAAGAATGGCTGCTTAG
>JAHEHQ010000147.1 GCA_024644505.1 Gammaproteobacteria bacterium | reverse complement strand
TACCGTGCACAACCACAAGGGAGGTCCAGGCAGGCACCAGGACCAGCCCCCCGAAAACTGATTTGGCCAGGGTCCCCGGAACAGGGCTCCGACCGGGCCGGTATCGAAACAGGATGATGGTGACCAGGATCCACCACAACACGGCAGCCGATGCTATCCGCCATCCCCAACCGGGATCGGTACTCAGAAGCCATGCCGCGAGGCCCAGTGCGGCCCCGAGCATAACGAGAAACAGCCATCGGCCCGTCGCGGTCCGGATCCCCGCCAGATGTGTCCACTCCATGCCTGCTGCCATCACCACCGCGGCAAACACAAGGGAAAGCAGGGGGGTGGAAAGGTAAAAGGCCCCTGCCACCACCAGAGAGATGAGTATCAGCGCGGTGACTATTCGCCTGGCGAGCATACTGGCAGCCATTTAATCAGCGGCCATCTTCCAGCCTGGTCTGTTCGCTGGTCCGGCCGAAGCGACGCTGCCTATTGGTGAACGACGCCAGGGCCTTGTCGAACTCCTTCGCATCGAAATCCGGCCACAGCACATCCGTGAAATAGAACTCCGCGTAGGCAGACTGCCAGAGCAGAAAATTACTGAGCCGCTGCTCGCCGCCGGTGCGTATGAACAGGTCCGGGTCAGGAAGACCGGCGGTGGAAAGCCCGGACGAAAGGGATTCTTCGGTGATCTGATCGGGACGGAGAAGCCCTGCATCCACTTTTTCGGAGAGCCGCCGGGCCGCCTGCACCAGATCCCAGCGCCCGCCGTAGTTTGCCGCTATCTGGAGCGTCAACCCCTTGCAATCTGCCGTTGACTGCTGGGCCTCGACTATCCGCGCCTGGAGTTTGTCGGAGAATGCCGTGTGATCACCGATAATGCGCAATCTGACATCGTTGCGCTTAAGGCGCCTGACTTCCCTGTCCAGTGCAATAATGAACAGGTCCATCAACAGGTTCACCTCTTTTGGAGGCCGACGCCAGTTTTCGCTGCTGAATGCAAACAGGGTTAGCACCTGAATGCCTGTCTTCACAGACTGTTCGACCGCCGATCGTACGGTCTCCACACCGGCCTTGTGCCCGCTGACCCGGGGGAGACCACGCTGCTGCGCCCAACGGCCGTTCCCATCCATGATGATAGCCACATGACGGGGTGTTTTCGTGGGTTCGGGCACCCCTTCGGTTCTTTTGGCCACTGAGCCCTGTTCCAGCTCAGATCGACATCAGATCTTTTTCTTTTTCAGCGAGCAGTGCATCGATGTTCTTGACATACTCGTCCGTCAGCTTCTGGACGAGTTCCTCGCCACGCCTTTCATCGTCTTCCGAAATATCCTTATCTTTCATCAGGCTTTTCAAGTCACCGTTGGCATCGCGGCGAATGTTCCTTACCGCCACCCGGGCCTGCTCGGCCTCGTGCCGCACCACGCGGATGAGGTCCTTTCGGCGCTCCTCCGTCAACGGCGGCAGAGGCACGCGAATCACGGTGCCGGCAGTGTTGGGATTGAGGCCAAGATCCGAATTCATGATCGCCTTTTCCACCGGCTGTACCATGTTTTTTTCCCAAACGGTGATGGCCAGGGTCCGCGCATCCTCCACATTGATATTGGAAACCTGGTTCAGGGGGACGTCAGAGCCGTAATAGGAAACCATCACGTGATCGAGCAGGCTTGGGTGGGCACGGCCTGTCCTGACTTTCGCGAGTTCATGACCCAGCGCATCCACGCTTTTTTTCATACGGGTTGTTGTGTCATTCTTGATGTCTTCGATCATCTCAATCTCCCTTCCCCACCAGGGAACCGATATTTTCACCCTTCATCAGCCGCATGAGTGCGCCCGAATGATTGATATTCATCACCCTCAAGGGCATGTCGTAATCGCGGCAAAGCGCGATGGCCGTCAGGTCCATGACTTTCAGGTCCTCCGCCAGCACACGATCATAGCTCAATTGGGGATAAAACTCCGCATCCGGGTGGGTTACCGGGTCGGCGGCGTACACCCCGTCGACCTTGGTGGCCTTGATCAACAAATGCACGCCCAGTTCGATGGCCCGAAGGCTTGCCGCCGAATCCGTGGTGAAGTAGGGATTTCCGGTGCCTGCGGCCAGAATCACCACCCGGCCCTGTTCCAGATATTCCAGGGCATTGCGTTGTACGTATGATTCACACACCTGGTCCATGCGCAGGGCGGACATGGCCCTGGCGGCAATCCCGATTCTGTTCAAGGCATCCTGCATCGCCAGGGAGTTCATCACTGTCGCCAGCATCCCCATGTGATCCCCGGAGACCCTGTCGATACCCGAACGGGCCAGACCGGCGCCGCGGAAGATATTGCCTCCACCGATGACCAGGCCGACCTGAACGCCCGCCCTGACCAGGTCACCGATCTCGCCCGCCGTTCGGGCAATTACGGCGGGGTCTATCCCATAATCACCCTGCCCCATCAGCGCTTCACCGCTGAGCTTGAGCAGAATGCGTTTACAGATCAGATCCGGCATGGCGACCTCGGAATAAGCGGGCAACAGGATTTCAGGCCGGTATCTATGCGTTGATCTGGGCCATCACCTCATCGGCGAAATTTTCCTGCTTCTTCTCGATGCCCTCTCCCACCTCGAAGCGCTTGAATCCCTTTACGCCGGCCCCGGCACCGGAGAGCAGTTTCTCCACCGTCATGTCCGGATCCTTGATAAAAGGCTGTCCGAGGAGCGTGTTCTCCGCCAGATATTTGCGAACCCGACCTTCCACGATCTTGTCGACGATCTTCTCGGGTTTACCGTCCTGGAGGGCCTGGGCCTTGAAGATTTCGCGCTCCTTGGCCAGATCGTCTGCAGATACCTGGTCGGCCGAAACGCACATTGGATTGCTGGCCGCAACATGCATGGCAATGTCCTTGCCCAATGCCTCGTCGCCCCCTTCCATCTCGACGACAACACCGATCCGCACACCATGAAGGTAGCTGGCGAGGGTACCGCCTTCCGTCTCGAAGCGCTGGAACCGGCGCACGTTCATGTTCTCGCCTATCTTGGCGATCAGGGCCTCACGGGCAGTGTTAACGGTGGTCTCTTCACCCTGGTGAAGGGGCTCATTCAACAGCGTCTCCACGTCGGGGGCGCTGGAATTGAGCGCCCGGTCCGCTACCGCGTCCGCAAATGAGGTGAAGTTCTCATCCTTGGCCACGAAGTCCGTCTCGCAGTTGACCTCTGCCATGGCCGCTTTTGTGCCGTCCGCGCTGAAGCGGATAACGATCACCCCTTCTGCTGCGGTGCGGCCCGCCTTTTTTGCGGCCTTGGCCTGTCCGGATTTCCGCATATTCTCGATTGCGGCCTCGATATCACCGCCGGTTTCCACCAGCGCTTTCTTGCATTCCATCATGCCGGAACCGGTGCGCTCACGCAGTTCCTTCACCATTGACGCAGTAATGGCCATTTTTGAATCCTCGCGTTTATTACTCTGTATCGAAACCGCAGCGATGTCCGCGCCTGGGTGCGGATTCATCGTGCAGCGAATTCGAGATAATGTTGGTTATGCCAACCGGATTATCGACTATCCGGCAGCGTCGTCCTTTGCTTCGACCTCGACGAATTCGTCGACCACGGCCGCATCGCCGAGATGGGCCGCACTGGCGCGCCCTTCCAGAACCGCCGCTGATACACCCTGAACGTAGAGTTGGATGGCGCGAATGGCATCATCGTTGCCCGGAATGACGTAATCCACACCCTGTGGACTGTTGTTGGTATCCACGACACCGACAACGGGAATCCCCAGTTTGCTGGCCTCGGTGATAGCGAGATCCTCGTGACCCACGTCGACAACGAACAAAACATCCGGCAGGCCCGACATGTCCTTGATGCCGCCGAGACTGCGGTCCAGTTTTTCCATTTCCCGCCTGAGACCGAGCGCTTCCTTCTTGTTGAAGCGTTCCACCGATCCGTCCTCGAACATCGACTCCAGGTCCTTGAGGCGCTTGATTCGCTGCTTGATGGTCTTGAAATTCGTCAGCATTCCGCCCAGCCAGCGGTGATTCACATAGGGCATCCCGCAACGCTCTGCCTCTTCCCTGATGGTGTCGCGTGCAGCCCTTTTGGTTCCCACAAACAGGATTCTGCCGCCGTTTGCGGCCAGGGAGCCCAGGAAATTGGTGGCTTCCTTGAAGAGCGGGAGCGTCTTTTCAAGATTGATGATATGAATCTTGTTGCGCTGACCGAATATGTAGGACCCCATGCGGGGGTTCCAGTAACGGGTCTGATGCCCGAAGTGCACGCCAGCTTCCAACATCTGACGCATGGATACATTACTCATTGATTTAACTCCAAAAACAGTAGGGTTGAACCTCCACGCACCCCAGCGGCCAACCCGGTTTCCCGGGCACCCCGGCAGCTGTGCCGGTGCGTGTGTGAATTGTCCTCGGAACGTTTGCGCTTCCGGGGCGCGTTTTATACCATAACGGGTTTGTTGCCACAATCGTTCCAGGCCGGACCCCGGCACCTGCTTTCATCTTCCAGGAACAGCCTCCTCATGAGTGTGATAATCAAGACCCAGGCAGAAATCGAAAAGATGCGCCAGGCGGGACGCCTCGCGGCGGAGGTGCTCGAAATGATAGCCCCCCATGTGGTCCCCGGCATTACAACCGACGAACTCGACCGGATCTGCCATGATCACATCGTGAACGTTCAGGGTGCGATCCCGGCACCGCTTGACTACCGCGGCTTTCCCAAGTCCATCTGCACGTCGGTGAATCACCAGGTCTGCCATGGGATCCCGGGGCCGAAGAAACTGAAAAACGGTGATCTCGTCAATATCGACATTACCGTCATCAAGGATGGTTTTCACGGCGACACCAGCCGCATATTCTTCGTCGGTGACGCCTCGGTGCTGGCACGGCGACTTGCCAGGGTCACACTGGAGGCCCTGTGGATAGGCATAGAGCAGGTGAAGCCCGGCGCTTTTCTGGGAGACATTGGTCACCGGATTCAACGCCATGTGGAATCCCACAATTACTCGGTTGTCAGGGAATACTGCGGCCACGGAATCGGAAAGGAGTTTCACGAGGAGCCCCAGATTCTTCACTACGGCGAGCCCGGCGCCGGGGTTCAGCTGCAACCCGGGATGTGCTTCACCATCGAACCCATGGTCAATGCCGGCAAGCGTCAGGTCAAACTGCTCTCCGACCAGTGGACAGTGGTCACCCGGGACCACAGTCTGTCCGCGCAATGGGAACACACCTTGCTGGTTACCGACTCGGGCTATGAAGTGCTGACGCTCAGACAGAACGAGAAACGGGTGCTCCCCGGGGCCGGTTGACCCCCCATGGACCTCCATTCCCAGATAATTGATGAAGCCGGCCTGGACAACGCCCTGAGCGAGGGCCAGGATGCCCTGCCGCTTTTCCGGAACGCGGTCAAGCAGGCCAACGAAGCCCTCGGGGAACTTTTCCGGCAGGGGCAACCGGTGAAGGCGCTGGTGGAATTGCGTGCCCGCCTGATAGATGACCTGCTCATCCGCGCCTGGCAGTTGAAGATCCCGAAGAACACGGATGCGGCGCTGATCGCAGTGGGCGGTTACGGCCGGGGAGAACTGCATCCCGCATCCGATATCGACATTATGGTGCTTCTCGGGTCCCAAAAGCAGCATGCCGCAGTGGACCCGGAAAACCCGGATATGCTGTCGGAGGCCCTGTCCGAACTTCTGACTTTTCTCTGGGATATCGGACTGGAAGTGGGGCACAGCGTGCGCACTCTGGAAGAGTGCGTGCTGGAGGCGGAGCAGGATATTACCGTCACGACGAATATGATGGAGTCCCGTCTGCTGGCCGGTCCCCGGGCATTTCACGAATCCCTCCGCATCGCCATCGGCCCCGACAACATCTGGCCCAGCGACGATTTTTTCAAGGCGAAACTCTGGGAACAGAAAAAGCGTTATCTCAAGTATGACGGCACCGTCAGCAATCTCGAGCCAAATCTAAAGGAATGTCCCGGCGGCCTGCGGGATATACAGACCATCGTCTGGGTTGCCAAGCGCCATTCCAGCGCCGAAACCATGCATGATCTGGTGACCCATGGATTTCTCACGGAACAGGAGTACGAAGATCTCCATGCCAGCCAGGATTTGCTGTGGAGGATCCGATTTGCACTCCACCTGCTTACCGGCCGGCGGGAGGACCGCATCCTGTTCGATTACCAGCGAACCCTGGCCGAACAATTCGGCTACGAGGACGATGAAGAGGGGCTGGGTATCGAGAAGTTCATGCAGCAGTATTACCAGACCGCAATCAGAATCAGCCGGATGAACGAAATGCTGCTTCAGCTGTTCCAGGAAGTTATCGTCCTGCAATATCATCTGGCACCGCCCAAATACATCAACAACCGCTTTCATTCCCGCAGCGGCTTCCTCGAGGTGGCCGACGACCAGCTTTTCGCCCGCTATCCCCTGGCCATGCTCGAGCTGTTTCTCATCATGGAACAGCACCCGGAATTGCAGGGCGTGAGGGCCAGCACCATACGGCTTATCCGCAATCACCGTCATCTGATAGACGACAAGTTCCGCAGCAGCCTGCAGGCCCGCAGCCTGTTCATGGAGATCCTGCGCCAGCCCCGGGGTGTAACGGACGAACTGCGCCGAATGAACCGCTACGGTGTCCTGTCCAGGTATATCCCCGCTTTCGGAAATATCGTGG
>JAHEHQ010000146.1:6201-6699 GCA_024644505.1 Gammaproteobacteria bacterium | reverse complement strand
GAAATTTTTCAGCCCCCGGTCCAGGTTGTGGCCAAGCACCGCCCCCAGCATGGCGCCCAGCGGACCACCAAGCATGAACCCAAACGCACCACCGGCCAATTTTCCCCACCAGCTCAAATTTTTCTCCTCATTCTCTGTAGCCCGCACAAATAGAAAGGGATTCCGGGAACGGGCTATTTTCCTTTCAAATACAGTTCATCATCGAAACTACTCACCCATCCCGGACGATAGAGTACGAGTATGGTTATCAACCATCCGTTCAACATTGCCTCCGGCAGGAACATCAGCGGAAAGAAAGGGATGAGATTCTGTTCGAGCCCCACCATGTCGAACGAACCGCTCCACACCAACAGCCCGGCCGCCAGATAGCCGCTTGAAAGGGCGACAAAACCAGCGGTCAGAAAACCATTTACCAGCACATAGATAAAAAAGTGCTTTGGCAGCAGAGATCTTACCAGAACCAGGATGACCTGGGTCAGGGTAACCGGAAGCACCCCC
>JAHEHQ010000146.1:0-6191 GCA_024644505.1 Gammaproteobacteria bacterium | reverse complement strand
GGATCATGGCGTTAACGGCAAAGCCCTGCCACTCGAGATCGGAATTCAGGGTAACCCCCACCAGGGCGATACCCGTGCCCAGTACCGCGAACGACCAGCCGAACATCAGGGTGAACGTGGTGACCCCAAGCAGGTGAAAGCTCAATGCCGGATTGACCTGGGCCTTCATGTGCCACAACAGGATCAGACAGACACAGGCACCCAGAAAAACATGCAACTGCTCGCTGTCTTTAAATCGAGGCCAGTAGGCGTTGCGCAACGCATAAAGCAGAAGCGCCCCATAGAACAGACTGACCCACCAGTGAAAGGAGTCGGAAAATAGATCTGCATTCAGTTCCATTCAGATCGGGAGGGCCTACAACTGAACCACCTGATCCAGCGGAAGCGATTCAAGCCGCCGGTTGATGCAGGGGCCGTAGACGCAGAATCCCGTTTCGATCTCGAACAGCGCGCCGTGCATGGCGCACTGAATGTAAGACTGATCCAGGTTCAGAAACTGATCCGGCGTCCAGTCGAGGGGAGCACCTGTGTGGGGGCAGTGATTCGTATAGGCAAAAAACCTGCCTGCTTTTTTGATGACAAAGGCCTCCACCATAACGCCGTTTCGATTGACACTGATACCCTTCGAACCGGGATCCGCCATCCGTTCGAGACCCCGCATCGTCAATTCATTCATTCCCCAACCCCCCGAAACCCACCTGACCCACCTTACGTGCCGCAAGCCGGCAGGCACCATCGAGCAATGCCGGCAATGCGATATTCGACAGCATGCCATGTATCACCGCTGCGTTGAAAGCGTCACCGGCACCAAGGGTATCCCGTACCTGTGGGACCTTGGGTGCGCGGGTTTGCAGGGGCTTTCCGGAACCGTCCAGCCCCCAGGCACCTTCCGCACCCCAGGAGCAGGTCATCACGGCATTGACCCCGCCTGAATCCCTGACTGCCGACAGCAGCGAGCCCCCGTTCTCGAAGCCCTGTCGAAGCGCATAGTCTCGGGAGAACAGCAACAGCGAAGCCATGGGGAAAAGGGCCTCGATCCCGTCACGGGCTTTCTCAATCTCCAGGGAACAGCGGATATCCCCCGTGGCCTCGACGCGCCGCATCATGGACTTCAGGCACGGGACGTTACGCCCTTCGAAATGCACCCAGTCGAACGCGGCCAGCTCAACCCGGGAAAAATCCTCGAAACTGTATTCGGACAGATTTCTGAAGTGGATGATGGTCCGGCTGCCGTTTTGCCGGTTCAAAGAGATATGGGAAGTGGGGGTTCTGCCGCCTCTGCAGGCAACAGCATGATCCATGGCAATGCCGTGGCGCTTCAGATCTGAACGGATGTACCGGCTGTCGCTGTCATCGGCAACCGTGCCCGCCCAGGCGCACTCATGACCCAGTTGTCTGAGCACCACAAGTGTATTCGCTGCATTACCACCGAGGGAGATGCGCTGATCCAGCGCCCGCACTTCACTGTCCTCGGCCGGGTAGCCTTCAACCGTATTGACAATATCCAGCGTGGCCGTACCAACACCCAGAATACGCATGACCCAACATGCTACCCCAGTATTCGGTCAATGCAATAGTGACGGGGTAAAACACTTCAGCCGCGACCACCTCTTACTTCTTCTCTAGTACCTAGTTACTAGTAACTGCTTTTCCCTTGCTGCTCACGGGGGTGCCTTTGGCGGCCATCTTTACCGGCCCTTTGGCTGCGGTGTCGACCTCGGTTTGGCTGCTGCCTCCCAGCAGGCTGGTGACAATCTCCCCGTTGCCCCTGGCGATCAACAGCCCATCGATCAGGCCGAAGGTCAACAGGGCCCCAAGCAGGGCACCGACGATCAACTTTCGGGACGTTCCCGCTATCTTAACAACAGGGGAATCGAACGTTTCTTCGGTATCATCGCCCACCTTTCCGCCGGACTTGATCGCCTCGACTTCCCGCCTGGCCTGATAGAGCGCGTCCTCCACCTGCTGGCGCGAGTCCTGCGCCTCCTTGCGCTTGAAATTCGCTTCATCGGCTTCCATTCTGGCTTCGTTCAGTTCCTGCTGCATCTGATCGAACTCCGCAGACTGGGCTTCGATTTTGACCTTGAAGGCGTGATACTCTTCCCTCAACTGATCGAGTTCCTTGTTGCGGTCATCCAGCAGCCTCTGGTAGCTCGAGAGCTCCTGCCTTAGCTCCTCTTTCTCACTGGAAAGTGTTGAGAACTGCAGCTCAAGATC
Source organism: Gammaproteobacteria bacterium (assembly GCA_024644505.1). Lineage (GTDB taxonomy): Bacteria > Pseudomonadota > Gammaproteobacteria > Chromatiales > Chromatiaceae > JAHEHQ01. The sequence goes on along the minus strand of JAHEHQ010000146.1, from coordinate 3,974 downwards.
CTTTGCCTGGGATTGCAGCTGATGCAGTTTCTCATCCTGCAGGATTCGTTCTTTCTCCAGCCGTTCCGCCCGCTCCACGGCCTCATCACAGGATTTTTCGGAATCTTCGAGGGCATCTGTCAACGTCGCCAGCTCGGCCTCGAACGCCTTGAAATCACCGGCCTCCGACTGCTTCTCTTCCAATTTTCGGATCTGGCGCTTCAGTTCCTGCTCGGCAGATTCCCGGGCCGCGACCGCTTCGGCCAGCTCATCTCTGAGGAGGCCTGTCTCATCGCCGCCCCGATCCTCCTTGAGCTTCATATTGACCCGTGACAGTTTTGAGGTCAGCTTGCCTAATTTATCGTCGCGCTCTTTCAGGGAATTTTTGAGAACAACAAGCTCTTCTGCATTTTCGACTATCTCGCTTTTAAGTTGTTCTTTCTCACCCTCCATCTCCTTCAACCGTGCTTGTGCTTCCTGCAGTGCCTCGGTATCGGTGCCGTCATTCGTCCCGGCCTGTGATTCCGTCAGAGCCTTCTGCACCTCCTCCAGCCTGAGTTTCAGATGTGCAAGCTCCTCCGCCTGCTCATCTGCGTGGGGAAGCGCTCTCTCTGTTTCCTCATGCACTTGCCGCACTTCGGGAATATCGGGCTCTGACCGGGGATCCTCCACATCCTGAACCGCCTCCAGGCTGGGTGGATTGGACCCGGAGTATCCGTCAAGTATTTCGGAGGGTAATGCTGACAGGCCGGCTTCGAGGCTGGATACCTGGTAACCCAGTTCAAGCAGAAGGAAAGCGGCCGTGACACTGTGCCTGCCGTCATCGCAGTAGACGATGTAACTGCGGTCGGGATCCAGACTGGACGACTGGTAGCGCAGAGATATCAGAGGCAGGCTGATGCTGCCGGGCAGATGAAACGCTTCGTAGGCACCCGGAGATCTCACATCGATCCAGATACCACCACCCTGGACATCTGATAATGCCTGCTCATAGTCTACGGAGCAGGTTACCGAGTCTTTTACATACCGGACAAAATCCTCCTTGCCCAGCTTAAGGAGGTGTCCGTCGCTCAGCATCGTCACCGTTCCGGCCCTTGGCAGACCGGACAGCAGGGATTCTTCACCAAAGCTGTCTCCGGGGCCCAGTCTGGCAACCTCCTCATGCTCCCCGCTCGATGCGGCAACACGGGTTACAACACAGTGCCCCTCGTGGATCAGGTAAAAGTAATCACCCTCATCTCCCTGCTTCACTACCAATTCGCCCGCATTAAGCCGGACTTCCTTCATACACATCATGACGCGTTGAATATTGGCAGGTGGTATCTGCTGGAAAACGCGCAAATGGAGCAGCTGGGTCATCCAGTCGTCTTCGTCGGTATTCTCCTCTTTCTCGGTGTCATGATCCTCCTGTCCCGCCTTGACGACGAGTTCTCCCAGCAACCGGCTGTCAAGCCGAACCACCTCAGCCTGTTTGGGTGCCACTGCGGTAAACTTACGGGGTATCTGATGTGCCAGGGGAAAACGGGCAGTCTCGCTATGGGAATCCACCTTGTCCATTTCCTGGCCCCCACACATCAGCTGCACTTTGCCGGACAACAGGTAGATATTCTGGTTATCCATTTCCCCTTCGCTGAACAGAACCTGATTCTTCCCAAACTTTTCGAAGGCCGCATTTTCCAGGAGCCTATAGAGATCCTCCTCCGGCAGCAGGTTCAGGGGGACGAAGTTTCTGAGTAACTCGAGGGGGGAATTTTTTGGAGCTGTCGCCATGCCGATTACCTTAAACATGCCTCAGAGGGCCTGTTAACACTATACGGATACCCAGTGTTGCACTTCGCGTATGTACAGGAAGTACTGTATGCCGCGAGCGCAGGGATGCGCAGGAGCGGCGATGTACAGCAGGTACACTGCGCTTAGTGCGCCTTGTTCTGTGAAAAAATGGTCTCCGTCAATGGGCATCCGCATAGTGTTATAGGCCCTAAGTTGGAATATGTATCCGCGAGGTATGTACAATAACGCGGTGTTTACGGGAAACAGGGATTTTATCGGCAGACCGGGAGGGGAACTTTAGACCCGCACAGGCGCCGCAAGGACTGTTTGCACGCCCGGTCATAAAGGGTAATTCTACTGCCTCGGAGGTCTGATGGGCCGAACAAGAGGAGCTGTTGCCGCCGGCCACCAGATAACCGCCGAAGCCGCAGCCGAAATACTGAAGGAAGGCGGCAACGCCTTCGATGCAACGCTGGCGGCATTATTTGCCAGTTGTGTCGCCGAGCCGGTACTCGCATCCCTGGGCGGCGGTGGTTTTCTGTTGGCGCGCAGCGCGCAGGGAATGCCGATCCTGTATGATTTCTTTACCCAGACACCGCGCCGGAAACAGCCCCTTCGGGAGGTTGATTTCCACCCCATCGTGGCCGACTTCGGGACGGCACAACAGGAATTTCATATAGGCATCGGCTCCATCGCAACGCCTGGACTGGTAAAAGGAATATTCCAGATCCACCGCGACCTTTGCCGGCTTCCCCTGAGCACCATCATTCAGCCTGCCTGCGACGCAGCGCGAAACGGCGTGTCGATCAACGAGCTGCAGCACTACATCTCCGACGTCATTTCCCCGATTATCAAGTCCAGCCCGGGAGCGCTGCGTCTGCATGCAGAACTGGGCAATCCAGACCGCATCGCCGGCCCCGGCAAGATCGTGCATCACCGTGAGATGGCAGATACCTTCGAGCAGTTGGCGAAGGAGGGGGAGGCACTTTTTTACCTTGGAGATATCGGGCAGACACTGGCTCGGGTCTGCGGTGAAAGCGGGGGATATCTTCGCGGGGAGGATCTGGAACTGTATACCGTCGAAAAACGCTCCCCTCTGGAACTTGACTATCACGGCTACCATCTGTTCGCCAACCCGCCGCCCTCAGTCGGCGGCACCCTGATCGCCTTCAGCCTGGCTCTGCTCGAGACCGAAAACCTCAAAGGTTTTGTACCCGGCGGCTACGAACACCTGATACGCATCGCACAAGCCCAGAAACTGACCCAGCAGCTGCGTCATGAGTATGGGGTGGACAGAAACCTGGCCCCTGACACCAGTCATGAGATCCTTGGGGAAAAGTACATCAACAGCTACCGGGACACGCTGCGCAAGCACCTGGAGTTTCCCCGGGGAACAACACAGATCAGCGTCGTTGACGCCGAAGGCAACATGGCCAGCATGACCGTGTCCAATGGTGAAGGCTCAGGTTATGTCATACCAGGCACCGGAATCATGATGAACAACATGCTCGGTGAGGAGGACATCAATCCCCATGGCTTTCACCAGTGGCCGGTCGATCGCCGCATTGCATCCATGATGTCACCGACACTGGTGCTTTCGGATAACCGGCTCTCGATCGCCACCGGCTCCGGTGGATCAAATCGCATCCGCAGTGCCGTCCTGCAGGTGCTGGTCAACCTCCTGGACTTCGATCTGGACATGAGAGAGGCCGTTGAGCGCCCCCGGATTCACTTTGAGTCAGGACTTCTGAACCTGGAGTCCGGTCCGTCACAAACAACGATAGAGCAGTTGATAAAGGCATTTCCTGAACACAAACTCTGGCCTGAGAAGAACCTCTTTTTCGGCGGTGCACATACGGTGATTTTCTCTCATGGCGGACTGAATGGTAAAGGAGACAGCAGACGCGGCGGAGTGTATATATCGGTGTGAATCTGTTTAGGTCTGACAATTCCCCGCCAAAATGCGAACGAAAGTGTGTTTTTTGAGCTGGTTGACTGTTTTCATTCATCAAATACTATAGTAAGAATATATTTCTGTGGTATGTTTAGCCTGCTTCCACCCGCTAATCTCAGGAGTTATTTATGGCCGTTAAGAAAAAAGCAGTAGCGAAAAAAACTGTGAAAAAAGCGCCCGCCGCTAAAAAGAAAGTCGCTGTTAAAAAGAAGACAGCTGTAAAAAGTAAAAAGAAGGTAGTCAAGAAAGCTGCCGCTCCCGCCCCAAAATC
>JAHEHQ010000145.1 GCA_024644505.1 Gammaproteobacteria bacterium | reverse complement strand
TCTCGATGAGGAGGAATTGATTCATCGGGATAATCTGGTGTTGGTGTAAATCAGGGCCGAGGGCCGAGGGCCAAGGGCTAAGGGCTAAGGGCTAAGGGCCAAGGGCCAAGGGCCAAGGGCCAAGGGCCAAGGGCCAAGGGCCAAGGGAAGAGGGCCAAGGGAAGAGGGCCAAGGGGGGAGATAGTGCCTGTATGCGTTGAGCGGGGATTGGGAAAGAGTGGTAGGCAGTAATTAAGTGGTTTGTAGTTGGTGGTTTGTAGTAATAGAAAACAGCAGCAAACTCTTCTCGGCCCTCGGCCCTCGGCCCTCGGCCCTATGACCTAGGCCCTTAAACGCCCTAACGAAAAAACCGGCACAAGGCCGGTTTTCTTGAATAAGGTTCGGGTTCGCTCAGAGCGCCTTTATCTGCATATTCAAGCGCTTCTTCTGCCTTGCTGCCTTGTTCTTGTGAATCAGGCCACGATTGGCGGTGCGATCAATGGAGGGTACCGCTGTTTTGAATGCCTCGGTGGCGGCCTCCTTGTCCCCGGCATTGACCGCTTTCTCCACGTTTTTGACATGGGTGCGCATGGCACTGCGCTGGGCCGCGTTGTGCTGACGATGCTTTTCCGCCTGGCGGGCGCGCTTGCGGGCTTGTGCTGTGTTGGCCAAGGTTGGTCTCCAAAATACAATGACTCTCGATCAGCCAGGCATTTTCTAGTGTGAGGCCCTGTTTGTCAACACCCCCGAGCTTTTGCAGGAAATGGGGGCTATAATCGCGCATCCCATCCACATAGCGGATCCGGTATCGATTCCGATGTTCAAATCCCTTGCCAAAGTGGGCTTCAATACCATGCTGTCGCGGGTATTGGGATTTGTGCGGGACCTGGTGGTGGCCAACCTGTTTGGGGCAAGCGCCGGTACCGACGCCTTTTTCGTGGCCTTCAAGATACCCAACTTCATGCGCCGCCTGTTTGCTGAAGGTGCCTTTGCGGTGGCGTTCGTGCCGGTGCTCACGGAGTACCGGGAAAAACGCAGCGCGGGGGAACTGAAAAGTTTTGTCGATCACGTGGCGGGCACCCTGGGCGGCATATTGTTGGTTGTCACCTGCCTGGGCGTCATTGGTGCGCCGCTGTTGGTGATGGTTTTCGCGCCTGGATTCATCGGTTCGGATGACAAGCTGGAGCTGGCATCCGATATGCTGCGCTTGACCTTTCCCTACCTCATGCTGATCTCCCTCACCGCATTTGCCGGCGGGATACTCAACACCTGGAACAAGTTCGGCGTACCGGCCTTTACCCCGGTACTGCTCAATGTGTCCCTCATCGGCTGCGCCGTATGGCTGTCGCCTCTCATGGAGCAACCCATTGTGGCGCTGGCCTGGGGTGTGTTCATCGCCGGGATTGTCCAGTTTCTGTTTCAGCTCCCTTTTCTGCATCAACTCGGATTGCTGCCCCGGTTCTCTTTCGCCCCAAAGGATCCGGGTGTGCGTCGTATCGTCAAGCTGATGATGCCGGCGCTGTTCGGTGTATCCGTCACCCAGTTGAATCTGCTGCTGGACACCCTGATCGCCTCTTTTCTGGTCACCGGGAGTATCTCCTGGCTCTATTACTCCGACAGGCTGATGGAGTTCCCGCTGGGGATTCTGGGGGTCGGGCTGGCGACGGTGATTTTGCCGAATCTTTCGAGACGCGCTGCCAGCGATTCCGCTGAGGGATTTTCCCGCACCCTCGATTGGGCGCTGCGCTGGACCCTGTTGCTGGGGCTCCCTGCGGCTGTGGGACTGCTGATCTTGTCCGGCCCCATGATCGCCACCCTGTTTCAATCCGAGGTGTTTAAACCATCCGATGTGGCCATGTCCCAGCGCAGCCTGATTGCCTATTCCCTGGGACTGGTATCCTTCATCCTGATCAAGGTACTGGCACCGGGGTATTATTCCAGGCAGGACACCCGCACCCCCGTGCGATATGCGGTGATCGCCATGGCGTCCAACATGGTGCTCAATATCATCCTGGTATTTCCGCTGGCCCATGCCGGACTTGCCCTTGCCACCAGTCTGTCGGCCACCCTCAATGCCCTGCTGCTGTTTCGAGGTCTGCGCAGTGCGGGTGTATACCGACCTCAATCCGGCTGGCCGCTGCTGATACTGCGGGGTGCCATGGCGAGCGCACTCATGGGTATCGCCCTGTTATGGGGCGCGGGGGAACTGCGGGAGTGGGTGATCATGGCCCGCTGGGACCGGATACAGTTTCTGCTTGGGCTGATCCTGGCGGGTGTGGGGGTATATTTTTCCACCCTCTGGCTGCTGGGAATCCGTCTTCACCATTTCCGCAGCGGCGCCGATGTCAGCCAGCCCTGATTTCGCATATAATGCCGGGTTTTGGGTTTGATGTCCGTATACCATGCAGGTCATCCGCGGTCTCCACAATCTGCGTGCCGAACACCGGGGCTGTGTCGCCACCATCGGGAACTTCGATGGCGTGCACCTGGGGCATCAGGAGGTATTCCGGCATCTGCTGGGAAAGGCCGCCGAACTGGGTCTGCCGGCCGCCGTGGTCACCTTCGAACCCCAGCCGCAGGAGTTTTTTGCCCCGGACCAGGCGCCCGCAAGGCTTACGCGCATGCGCGAAAAGCTGATGGCGATCAAGGACTCGGGTATTCACCGTGTCGTGGTGCTGGAGTTCGGTCCGAAACTGGCGGGCATGGCGGCTGACGAATTCGTGCAGGAACTGCTCGTGGACGGACTCGGCGTCCGGTATCTGTTCATCGGCGACGACTTCCGGTTTGGCAAAGGTCGCAGCGGGGATTTCGACACCCTGAGGCAGGCAGGCAGCGATCAGGGGTTCGGGGTGGAGAACATCAACACCTACGCCATGGGGGAGGAGCGGGTCAGCAGCACGCGGATACGCAGTGCCCTGGCCGGCGGTGACCTGGAACTGGCACGCCACAATCTCGGGCGGCCCTACAGGATTTTCGGACGTGTCGCCCATGGTGACGAACGGGGGCGGACCATCGGGTTTCCCACTGCCAATATCGATCTGCACCGGAAGGTGAGTCCCCTGAGAGGGGTTTTTGCGGTTCGGGTGGCAGGGCTCGGCCCGGAACCCAGGAATGGTGTGGCCAATATCGGCACCCGGCCCACGGTGAAGGGCGACAGCCGTTACCTGCTGGAGGTACACCTGTTCGATTTTGACCGCGCCATATACGGGGAGCATATCGAGGTGGAGTTCTGCAGGAAACTGCGGGACGAAAAGCGTTTCGATTCCTTCGAGGCGCTGAAACAGCAGATCGCCCGGGATACCCGGTCGGCGAGGGCGTTTTTCGGGATGCCGGTACACTAGGCGGAAACGCACGGATTCGTAACATTTAGCGCAATGAAGCAAGAAGGCAACAGGCCGTGACTGACTACAAGAGCACACTCAATCTTCCCCGTACCGCATTCCCGATGAAGGGGAATCTGGCCCAGCGTGAGCCGGAGATGCTGAAGCGCTGGGAGGCGATGGACCTCTACCGAAAGATCCGCGAGGCCTGCGCGGGGCGTCCCAAGTTCATACTTCACGACGGCCCGCCCTATGCCAACGGAGAGATCCACATCGGCCATGCCGTCAACAAGGTGATCAAGGACATGATCGTCAAGGCCCGCACACTGGACGGTTATGACTCACCTTATGTCCCCGGTTGGGATTGTCACGGGCTGCCCATCGAACTCCAGGTGGAGAAAAAGGTGGGAAAGCCCGGTGCCAAGGTGTCCGCCGCGAAGTTCAGGGTTGCGTGCCGGGAATTTGCCGCAAAGCAGGTGGACAGACAGCGCATAGATTTCAAGCGTCTCGGGGTGCTCGGGGACTGGGACGACCCCTACCTGACCATGGATTTCCACACCGAGGCCGACATCATTCGTGCCCTGGGGGAGATCGTCGCCAACGGGCATGTGCACAAGGGCTACAAACCTGTGCACTGGTGCACCGACTGCGGTTCCGCGCTCGCCGAGGCGGAGGTGGAGTATAAGGACAAGGAGAGCTTCACCATCGACGTCTGTTTTGCGGTGGTGGACCCGGAAGCGCTGATGGCGCGCTGCCATTCCATCCCCGACGGCCATGGTGACGGTCCGCTTTCCCTGGTTATCTGGACCACCACACCCTGGACCCTGCCGGCAAACCAGGCGGTGGCCCTGCACCCCTCGCTGGAGTACGTGGTGGTCCAGGCGGATGGTCCCCGGGGGCGTGAGCGCCTGATGGTGGCGGAGGGCCTGCTCAAGGAGACCATGGGTCGCTGGGGCATCGAGGATTATCATGTGATCGCCTACGGACGGGGTGCGGACTTCGAGGGACTGATGCTGAAACACTGTTTCTACGACCGGGAGGTCCCGGTGATCCTGGGCGAGCATGTGACTCTGGAGGCCGGCACCGGCGCGGTGCATACGGCACCGGGTCACGGCCTGGAGGACTATATCGTCGGCCAGCGTTACGATCTGCCGGTGGACAATCCCGTGGGCAGCAACGGTTGCTTCGTAAAGGGTACCGAACTGTTCGAAGGCGAGCATGTGTTCACCGCCAACGAGAAGGTGATCGAGTTGCTGAACAGGCGCGGGGTGCTGCTCCAGGAGGCGCGCCTGTCCCACAGCTACCCGCACTGCTGGCGGCACAAGACCCCCATCATATTCCGCGCCACGCCCCAGTGGTTCATCGGCATGGAACAGGCGGGGCTGCGCAAGACGGCCCTGGAGGAAATCACCAAGGTGGAATTTACCCCCGACTGGGGCGAGGCCCGTATTCGGGGCATGGTGGAGAACCGCCCCGACTGGTGTATCTCCCGGCAACGCACCTGGGGTGTGCCCATTACCCTGTTCATACACAAGGTCAGCGGGGAACTGCATCCCGAGACACCGCGCCTTATCGAAGAGGTGGCGAAGCGGGTCGAGCAGTCCGGCATCGAGGCCTGGTTCGAGCTGACGGCCGAGGATCTGCTCCATGAGTCTGCAGACGAATACGAGAAGGTGACGGATACCCTGGATGTCTGGTTCGACTCCGGCGTCACCCATTATTCGGTGTTGGGAAACCGGCCCGGGCTCCGTTTCCCGGCGGACCTGTATCTGGAAGGCTCCGATCAGCACCGGGGCTGGTTTCAGTCCTCGCTCCTGACCTCGGTGGCTATCAACAGCCGGGCGCCCTACAAGGGTGTACTGACCCATGGGTTCACCGTGGATGCCAAGGGCCACAAGATGTCCAAGTCCCTGGGCAACGTGGTGAGCCCCCAGAAGGTAATGAAAAATCTCGGCGCGGACATCATCCGTCTCTGGGTGGCGGCAACCGATTATCGTGGCGAGATGAGCGTTTCCGACGAGATCCTGAAACGCACAGCCGACGCCTACAGGCGTATCCGCAACACCGCCCGGTTCCTGCTGGCGAACCTCAACGGTTTCGAGCCTTCGGCCAATCAGGTGGCGGCGGGGGATATGATCGAACTCGACCGCTGGGCCGTGGACCGGGCGTTTCAGCTGCAGCAGGAGATTGTCGAGGCCTATCAGACCTATCAGTTCCATCTTATCTTCCAGAAGATCCACAATTTCTGCGTCAACGAGATGGGTGGTTTCTATCTGGACATCATCAAGGACCGCCAGTACACCACCCAGACAGACAGCCTTGCCCGGCGCTCCTGCCAGACCGCCATGTTCCACATCATCGAAGCGATGGCACGCTGGCTGGCCCCCATACTCAGTTTTACCGCGGATGAGATCTGGAAGCAGATCCCGGGGGAGCGCGGTGAAACCATACTCACCGAAACCTGGTATACGGGTCTGTTTGCCCTGGACGCGGATGATCGTTTCGACCGGAGTTTCTGGGAGCGCGTCACTGCGGTTCGTGCCGCCGTGGGCAAACAGCTCGAGCAGTTGCGGATCGACGGCAATATAGGTTCGTCTCTGGATGCGGAGGTGGAAGTCTATTGCGACGACGCCCTGCTGGAACTGCTGGGACGGCTGGGGGACGAATTGCGCTTTGTTCTCATCAGCTCTTATGCCCGGATTCATCCCCTGACCGAGAAGCCTGGGGATGCCGTGAACACGGACGTGGAGGGTTTGGCCGTTCTGGTCAGGGCATCGGAGAAGGCCAAGTGTGCCCGCTGCTGGCATCACCGGGAGGATGTAGGCACGGATGAGCGTCACCCGGAGATCTGTGGCCGATGCGTGGAGAATATAGAGACCGACGGAGAATCGAGGCGCTACGCCTGACTCCGGAGCCCTGCGATGCTTCACTGGCTATGGCTTTCACTTCTTATCCTGGCGGCGGACCAGGTCAGCAAGCAGATGGCGGAATCGGCCATCCAATTGTACGAAAGGGTGGCGCTGCTGCCCCATCTGAATCTGACCCTGACCTACAACCGGGGTGCCGCGTTCAGTTTTTTGAGTGAACAGAGCGGCTGGCAGCGCTGGTTCTTTTCCGTGCTTGCCGTGGTGATTACGCTGGTGCTGGTTATCTGGTTGAAGCAACTCGATCGGACCAGCCGCTGGACCGCGATCTCCCTGAGCCTGATTATCGGAGGTGCCGTCGGAAACCTCATAGACCGGCTGCTGTTCGGCCATGTCATCGATTTCATCGATCTTTATTACGGCCAATGGCACTGGCCCGCATTCAACGTGGCGGATTCGGCGATCAGCATCGGGGTGGTGCTGATGCTCTTGGAGGCTTTCAGGGGACAGAAGACAACATCGTAGCCTGTCTTGAGCAAAGCGAAACACGGGTGGTAAAGTAGAG
>JAHEHQ010000144.1 GCA_024644505.1 Gammaproteobacteria bacterium | reverse complement strand
GCGCTCGTTTGAATTGGCTCAGGCCAGTCCTGCACTCGCGCGCCTTGCCCATGACTGTTTCCGCCCCGCTGAAATCATGCGAACTTCTGACTCAGCACACTAGGGCCTGTTAACCACCCTCACTCGATCATCCCATCCAGCCAATCCGCTATCTCTTCCGACTCATCCATAATCCGGAAGCGTTTCAGATCGCCCTCGTCGACGCATCCCTTTTTCCCAGCGCTATTCAGCAGCCAGTCTGCAATTGGGCTCCAGTATTCGCTTCCCACCAGTACCACGGGGAACTGAGCCAGTTTCCCGGTCTGAATAAGGGTGAGTGACTCGAACAGCTCGTCAAGGGTACCGAATCCGCCGGGGAAGATGACGAATCCCCGGGCATATTTCACAAACAGCATCTTGCGAACGAAGAAATAGTGACATTGATAGGACGCATCGCAGTAGGCGTTCAGTGATTGCTCGCTCGGCAGTTCGATGTTCAGGCCGACAGACAGGGCCCCGGCTTCCCGGGCACCGCGGTTGGCTGCCTCCATAATGCCGGGGCCGCCGCCGGTGATGATCGCGAATCCCCTTTCACCCAGAAGGCGGGCGGTTTCACGCGCAGCTTCATAGAAGGGATCGGATTCAGGCAGGCGTGCGCTGCCGAACACCGTGATCGCCCGGCGGCGGCCGTTCAGGGCACGGGTCATCTGCTCGATGCCCTGGATCATATCGCTCTCGATGCGCAGAACCCGCCAGGGGTCTTCGTACAGGAAACTCGTCGGTCGGCGTTTCGAGCTGTCGAGGAATTCGAAGTCGGGGTTTTCAACACCCCGCGACTCCGGCCCGATGGGTGTTTGGAGACGGGTTTCGGCAGTCTTTACCGAACCCGCAGCAGAAGGCTCATCCCCGGGTCTCTCCGTGGTCTTTGTGCCATGCGAAGCTTCAATCGTCGTGTTGCTGCCGACAAGACTCGGACCCTCATCATCAAAATGCCGTTCCTGCCCGTACTCGGGAATGGTCACGTCAAAACCAAAGCGTTGTTGCACGGCTTGCTGCAGTGATACGGCTGCCTCTTCCTCTCCATGGGTCAGAAACAACTTGCGGGGCGGCCGCTCGAAGTGGTCCAGCCAGTTCATCAGCCCATGGCGATCGGCATGTCCGGACAGGCCGAGGATCTGTTCCACCCTGGCTTCCACGCGATACTGGCGGCCATGGATGCGAACCTCGCGTTCACCGGACATCAGACGACGCCCCAGCGTCCCCTCTGCCTGGAAACCGACGAACAGGACGGTCGATTCCGGTCTTCGGATATTCGCTTTCAGATGGTGCTTGATGCGGCCCGCGTTGCACATGCCTGCAGTGGCCATGATGATGCAGGGGAACTGAACGTCGTTAATCGCTATGGATTCTTCCGTGGTTCGGGTGATGTGCAGCCCCGGAAATTTCAGGGGCGGCTGGTCCGCAGCGATGAACTGCCGGGTCTCCACATCCAGCCAGTCCTCGTATTGACGGAAGATGTTTGTGACATCGGACGCCATGGGGCTGTCGAGAAATACGGGAATATCCGGAATGCAATCCTGATGAACCAGGCGGCTGATATAAAACATCATCTCCTGGGCTCGTTCCACGGCAAATACGGGAATGACCAGGTTGCCGCCGGCGCGAGTCGTTCTCAGGATGACCGATTCCAGTTGTTTCTCGATGCTGCCTTGTGGGTCGTGATCCCGATCGCCATAGGTGGACTCCATGACGATATAGTCCGCATGTCGGAAATAGGTCGGATCACGGATCAGAGGTTTGTCATGTTGCCCCATATCGCCTGAAAAAACGAAGGTTCGCTCCAGGCCGGATTCGCGGGCCAGGATCTCCAGCGAAGCCGATCCGAGGATGTGGCCGGCATCGTGCCAGATCACGGAGATGTTCGGGGTAATGTCTGTCGCAACGCCGTAGTCCACGCCCCGAAACAGCGGCAGCGTGCGGCTGACATCCAGATCCGTGTAAAGGGGCACTTCCGGAAACCGCCCATGTCGCCCTTCCTTGCGGTGACGGCGCTTCTTGTACCGCGCATCCTCCATCTGGATCTTCGCGGAATCCCTGAGCATGATGTCCGCCAGGGCCAGCGTGGGCCGCGTCGCGTAGATGGGCCCCGAGAACCCGTCCGCCACCAGCCTGGGGATGAGGCCTATATGATCGATGTGGGCGTGGGTCAGTAGCAGTGCTTCGATGGTATCGGCGGGTATGGGACAGGGCTCCCAGTTTCGCGACAGGAAGTCGCGTTCCTGCACCAGGCCGCAATCGATCATCACGCGGCTGCCGTCTACCTCCAGACAATAGCGCGAGCCGGTGACGTTTTTATTGGCGCCCAGAAAAGTCAGTTTCACAGTTGCTCCCCTTCTTGGGTATCGAAAAAGGGGTTCAGAGCCTAACGATGCTATGACCCCTGTTTTCTCTGGCTCCTATACCCATTGTGTCCCTTCTTCCTCCTGGAGGAAAGTGAGATGTGGAGAGGGGGTATTAAGGTGGCGGCAGTGAAGCCGAATCAGATGGTGCTGAGCAGATAGATGGCGAACAGTCCATTTTCGTCCACCCAATGCCTGACCTCTGAAAACCCGCTGCCCTTTGCCAGGGAGAGAAACTCGTCAGGGGTGTATTTGTAAGAGTTCTCCGTATGAATCGATTCTCCCGCCTCGAGATCGAAACAGTGTCCGTTGACCCGCAGTTTCTGGGGGCGTGTGCTGACCAGGTGCATCTCGATACGCCCGGCGTCTCCGTTGTAGAACGCCTTGTGCTCGAACACCTTCGGGTCCAGGTCTGCATTCAGCTCCCGGCGCATGCGGTGCAACAGGTTGAGATTGAATTCTGCTGTCACGCCGGCCGCGTCGTTGTAGGCGGCATGCAACAGGGACTCGCTCTTCTTGGTATCGACGCCGATAAGCAGCATGCCGTCGCTGCCCAGCATATCGTGAACCATCCCGAGGAAATCCCCGGCTTCTTCCCGGTGGAAATTGCCCAGGCTCGAACCGGGAAAAAACAGCAGACGAGGCCCGGAGGGAGTCTCTGCAGGGATCGGCAGGGAATGGGTGAAGTCGACACAGGCGGCATGTATGGGGAGCCAGGGATACTCACCGGCCAGCACCTTCATGACATTCTTGAGATAGTCGAAGGAGATGTCCATAGGGACGAAGGCGGCCGGTCGAAGCACATCAAGGAGCAGGCGCACCTTGCCTGCACTGCCGACACCCGGTTCCACAAGGATGCGACCGGTGCCTGTGAGCGATGCGATCTCCTCTGCCAGCTGTGAGAGCATGTGGCGTTCCACATTCGGCGGATAGTACTCGGGCTGGCGGCAGATGCTCTCGAAAAGTTCCGAGCCACGTTCATCGTAGAAGAACTTGGGGGGAATGGATTTGTCTTTCCGGGACAGGCCGTCCACCACGGCGTCATACAGGCTCAGTGCCTCCGGCTTGTGGTCGTGAAAGGTGACGTTGTCCATCAGGCATCCTCCGCAAGCCGCAGTCCCGTGAAGGCCCAGCGTTCGTCCGGGTAAAAAAAGTTTCGGTAGCTCGACCGGACATGCGCTGCCGAGGTGACGCAGCTCCCTCCCCTGAGCACCATCTGGTTGGACATGAATTTGCCGTTGTACTCGCCCATGGACCCGGCCAGGGGCTTGAAACCAGGATAAGCCGAGTAGGGGGAAGCGGTCCAGGCCCAGAGATCGCCGTACCACTGTCCGGCATCGCCCGCCGGGGCCGGGTGCAGCAGATCCCGGTCGGCGAAATTACCTGTTACGGGTTGATTCTCCAGCATGGCCTCGAGTTCGCTCTCCAAAGGCAGACGTTTGCCGGCCCATCGGGCAAAAGCGTCCGCTTCATAGAAGTTGATGTGACACACCGGCTCATCGGCGTCGAGTTCCCGCAGCCCGCCCAGGGTGAACTGCATCCAGCCGTCATCGGTCCGCTCCCAATAGAGCGGCCGGTCCGAGCCCTCACGCTGCAGCAGCGCCCAGCCATCCGAAAGCCACAGGGCGGGATCCCGGTAGCCCCCCGCCTCGATGAACCCGAGATACTCGCCGTTGGTGACGAAGCGGTCCGCCAGTTTGTGATCGCGCATCAATACCTGGTGGCGGGGTAATTCGTTGTCGAAGGCGAACCCCCTCCCCCGGTGTCCGATCTGCCGGATGCCGCCAGGAAGATTCACCCAACGCACACTGCGGGTCTCACCCTGTGGGACGGTCAGATCGTCCCGATAGGCGGGCTTGAGAGGGTTAATGAAAAAATTGTGCTTCACATCCATGAGCAACAGTTCCTGGTGCTGCTGTTCGTGGTTCAGGCCCAGCTCAACGCGAAAGGCCAGATCATCCCATTGGGACTCGTCCAGCTCCTCGATCAGATTACCCATTTGCTCGTCAATGTGTGCACGATAGTCGTAGATGGCTGCAACCGTTGGCCGCGACAACAGTCCCCGCCTGGGCCTGGGGTACATCTCTCCATGCGTGTAGTAATAGCTGTTGAATATGTGGTCGTAGCGCGTGTCCAGCGGTTTATAGCCCGGCCTGAAATGCGCCAGCACGAAGGTTTCGAAAAACCAGCTGACATGGGCGATGTGCCACTTGGGCGGGCTGGTCTGCACGATGGACTGGATCTGATAGTCATCCGTTGCCAGCGGTTCACAGAGTCGTTCCGTATAGCGGCGTACGCGTTCGTACTCCGAGGCAAGTGCGGAGCGGTTGGGCTTGTTGGCACAACGGCTCTGCTTCATGGTGCCATCAACCGCTGCCCATGGGCCTGCAGTGCCTGCAGATACTCCAACAGCAGTTGCTGCGGATGGTCGGAAATCACCAGTGCCGAATAAGGCAGCAACGCACCGGTCCAGCCCTCTGTATGCCAGTATGCCTCACCGGTCAGTTCCAGGTTTGTCCAGTTGTCGGGCGCAGGATAGGCGGTGGTGTAGAAATAGGCGTCGGAAACGGTACCGTCACCGGTGACAAAACCGAAGTTCATCTGCTCGCCGGCGTTTTCCTCATCGGCGGGATCCACACCCGGCACCAGCCTGCCGGAAAACCAGTTCATGGCCAGATCCATATGGTGGGGAAAAAGCTGAACCGGGCTGGTTTCCTCTCGGAGCCCACCTTTGAATGTCTTGAGCACCATATCAATCCAGCTGATGGCCCTGTGGTAGCGGGAGACAGCTGCCGCATCGTATTCCAGCGTCTCCTCCCCGTCGAACATCCGAAGCACGCCGTTCGACAGTTCTATTCCCCGGGATGCCAGAACCTCGGCGATCCGCCGGCTCATGCCACCCGTGCTTTGACCCACCAGGGGCAGTGAGGCGCTCCAACCCTCCGCGCTTTCCATGACGAGACGGTGAGTTGCCAGATCCAGGGTCAGTTCCAGCTGCTGCCCGGATATGGGAAAGGGTGTGGTGGTCAGCCCCCGGGCGGATACCGTGAGCGTAATGTGCCACCAATGCTTCGCCTTGGGCATGTGAGCGCCGCGCATTCTCCCGAGTATCTTCATGATCTGGTGAAGGCTGTCGCGGGTGGCTTGCCACTCCGCAAGCCGAAGCTGCGGCAATAGTGAGGTCATGGGTATTATTTCATTCTATCTCTATCATTGTTGTTATACGACCGGTATTAAGCGAAGTTTGTCCCTATTGAGGTAAATTCAGGACTGAATATGGCCTGTTACCGGTCACGCCGGCATAGGCGATGCCGGTCAGCTGCGCCATCTCCCGGTCAAAGGTGGTGAGATCGTCAATACAGAACTTGTCGAGATGGTCATGGCCGCAGGCACGCGCCATCACCTGCATCAGTTCGGTGGAAGCCCGGAAGAACCTGTTGAGCTGTTCGGCACCCTTTTCGATCTTCAGGCGCCGGCGCAAATGGGGCTGCTGGGTGGCAATGCCCACCGGGCAGTTATTGGTATGACAGGCCCGCATGCCCAGGCAGCCGATGGCCTGCAGGGCCGAGTTGGATACCGCCACGGCATCCGCACCCAGGGCAAGGGCCTTGATGAAATCAGCGGGCAGGCGCAGACCGCCGGTTATCACCAGCGACACACCGTCGCATCCCTGCTTATCCAGATAGCGGCGGGCACGCGCCAGGGCCGGGATGGTGGGGACCGAGATGTTGTCGCGAAAAATGAGCGGCGCCGCTCCGGTCCCGCCGCCGCGGCCGTCGAGAATGATGTAGTCAACGCCGATCTGCAGTGCCGCCTCGATATCCCGTTCTATGTGTTGAGCCGAGAGCTTGACGCCAATGGGGATGCCCCCAGTGGCCTCGCGCACCTGTTCGGCAAAACGGCGGTAGTCATCGACCTTGTCCCAATCCGGGAAGCGCGGCGGCGAAATTGCTGACTCCCCTTCCGCAAGCCCTCTGACCTCGGCAATCTTGCCTTTTACCTTGTTGCCGGGCAGATGTCCCCCGGTGCCGGTCTTGGCACCCTGGCCGCACTTAAAGTGGAAGGCCTGACATTGCTGCACCTTCTCCATGGCATAGCCGAAGCGGGCGGATGCCAGTTCGTACAGGTAACGGGAGTTGGCTGCCTGTTCTTCGGGCAGCATGCCGCCCTCCCCCGAACAGATGCCGGTGCCAGCCAGTTCGGCACCCATGGCCAGGGAAATCTTGGCCTCTTCGGAGAGGGCCCCGAAACTCATGTCCGAGACGAACAAGGGCCGTTCCAGTACCAGAGGTTTCCTGGCTTTGGGTCCTATCACCACTTGTGTCCCCACCTCGGCTTCATCGAGCAGCGGCAC
>JAHEHQ010000143.1 GCA_024644505.1 Gammaproteobacteria bacterium | reverse complement strand
CTCCTATGAACTGACTCATCGCCTGCAGTTTTCCGACGGGCGTATCAAGCATGTTATCGAACGGGGTGAAACCCATTACGACGAACAGGGTTCGCCGGTGCGCTCCGTGGGTTCCGTCCAGGACATCACCAAGCGCGTCCTTGCCAGGGAGGCGTTGCAAAAGAGTGAGTCGATGCTCGCCGAGGCGCAGCGCATTGCCCGCTGCGGCAGCTGGGAACTGGATCTGACGACGGGCAGGGCACTCTGGTCGGATGAGGAGTTTCGTCTGCTGGGCTATGAACCCGGATCCGTTTCGGCCCGGGTGGAAAATTTTCTCAAAGCCGTACATCCGGAGGATCTGGATGCCGTAGAGGCGGAGATGGAAGCCGCCGCAACCCGACCCGACGGCAGCTACGCCATCGATCATCGGGTGTTGCACCCGGATGGGGAAGAACGCATCGTGCAACAGCGGGGCAGGGTGAGCTTCGACAACCAGGGTACTCCCATCAGCATGATCGGGACCACACTGGACATTACGGACGCCAGCCGCAAGGCATCCGAACTCCGGGATCGGGAAAATCGCTTCCGGACGCTGTTCGATTCCCTGAGCAATGGTGTGGTGATCTATAAGCCGACCGGTTCCGGGCGGGGATTTGCCCTCAAGAACATGAACCGGGCAGCGGAGAAAATGGGGGGAACCCCCAAGGCGCAGGTGATCGGCCGCGACGTGCTGGAAGTGTTTCCCGCGCTGGAGCAGATGGGTCTGCTGGATGTGCTGCGGCGGGTTTCCGCCACCGGCACCCCGGAGCTGTTGCCAGCCACCCTGTATCGGGATGAGAGGCTTGAGCTTTGGGTGACCAGTTATATATTCCGTCTTCCGTCGGACGAGGTGGTGGCAGTCTTCGAGGATGTGTCGGAGCAGAAGCGGGCCGAGTTCCATCTTCAGGAAAGTGAGAAACGCTTCAGGGATCTCATAGAATCCCTGCCGAATATTGCGGTGCGAGGCTATGACCGGGATCGGCGGGTTATTTTCTGGAATGCATCCAGTGAGCGTCTGTACGGCTATACCAGTGCGGAAGCTGAGGGTCGGAGGCTGGAAGAGCTGATCATGCCCCAAGGGATGCAGCGCCATGCCAGGGAATCCATCACCCGATATATCGAAGAGGGAAAGAAGATTCCGGCGACAGAGATGGTTTTCCGGCACAAGGATGGTGGGGATGTACCGGTATACACGAGCCATGTGCTTCTGAAAGAGAAAACCGATGCACCCGAGATGTTCTGCATCGATGTGGATCTGCAGGATCTGAAGCGGGCAGAGGCGGAACTCAACTACATCGCATCGTTCGACCCGGTTACCGATCTGCCCAATCGCCGGTACCTGGAACGTGAGCTCACGGCCCGGCTCAACGAAGCGGGCCGATTCGATTCCAAGGCGGCGCTGATCTTCATAGATCTGGATAATTTCAAGCTGATCAATGATTCCCTGGGCCACGATTTCGGGGATCGGGTTTTAAGGCACGTTGCCGAGCACCTCTCTTCCGGAATCCGGGATTACGATTTTCTGGCCCGTTTCGGGGGGGATGAATTTGTCCTTTTGGTGCCCGAGGTGAATTCCTACGAGGACGTATCCGTACTGACGCAAAAAATACTGGAGATGTTCGAAAGGCCATTGGCCCTGGATGACCACGAGATCTTTATCACCTCCAGCATCGGTGTCGCCATGTATCCGGAGGACGGCACCAACTGCAGCCTGTTGTTGAAGAGCGCCGACACGGCCATGTACCAGGCCAAGGAATCAGGCAAGAATCGATACCGCTTTTTCTCCGCCTCGATGAATGAGGATATGCGACGTCATCAGGCCCTGACCGCAGGTTTGAGACGCGCAATCAGAGATAATCTGTTCGAGCTGCATTACCAGCCGCAGATTGATCTGGGAAGCAGACAAATCGTCAGTTGCGAAGCCCTGCTGCGGTGGCAGGATCCGGAACTGGGATTTGTCTCTCCCGCTGAGTTTATTCCGGTCGCCGAGAAATCAGATCTCATCAATCAGATCGGGCTTTGGGTCATCGAGCGGGCCTGCCGGGACAAGGCCGAATGGAATCGCCTTGGTGTCGGGTCGCTGCGCGTGGATATCAACATCTCCGGGCGGCAGTTTCTGTTTGGAGACGTTCTCTCCGCACTTCAGAAAACCCTGGAACGCCATCGGCTGCAGCCGGCTGACATAGGTATCGAGTTGACTGAAAACGTACTGATCGAGGCCGACGATCAGACGCTCACGAAACTTGATGCATTCAACAAACAGGGATGCAAGGTCGCGGTGGATGATTTTGGTACCGGCTATTCGTCACTGAGTTACCTGAAGCAGCTTCCCGTGGATATCATCAAGATCGACAGGAGTTTTATCAGCGGTCTGCCGGAGGACCAGGGGGATGCCGCAATTCTTCAGGCGATCATTGCGATGGGGCACAGCCTCAATCTCCTTGTCCTTGCCGAAGGTGTGGAAACCGACGCCCAGGAGGCGGCAATCGCGGAAAAGGCCTGCGATCTGGCACAGGGTTATCTCTACCATCGGCCCATGCCGGTGGAAAACCTGTTGCAAGTCCTCATTATCAAACAAGACGACACAGGCCCTCCGGAGTAGGCTGATCAGCCGTCCTCCGTGCGGCGATATTCGGCGGGTGCGGTGCCGTTCCAACGCTTGAATGCCCGGCTGAAATTGCTTGGCTCGGAGAAACCCAGCAAATAGGTTATCTCGCCGATGGAGACCATCGGATTTCTGATGTACTGATCGGCCAGTTCACGTCGGGTTTCATCCAGCAACTGTTTGAAGCTCGTATCTTCCTCATGCAGTTTTCTTTGCAACGTGCGCAGGCTCAGGTTGAGCGCCTCTGCCACATCCTCCTTGGAGACCTGACCGGACGGCATGCGCTCGATCAGGGTGGTCTTTACCCGCATGACGATATCGCTTCGATTGAGTTGCGCCAAGTAAGACATCAACACCTGGTCGTTTGCCCTGGCAATCTCTGCGTTGCCGGTGGGCAGCAACTGATCGAGCTGAGCCTTGTCGAAGACCATGCTGTAGGCGGGGGCATCGAATTCCACCCTGGTGCCGAAAAAACTGCTGTACCGGTCGGCACAGGGCGGTTGGGGGCGCTGCAGGCGTACCCGTCTGGGTCGGAACTCTTCGCCCAACGACAGACGGCAGGCATCCAGTATGAGGGAGAGCATGAGATCGTACTCCACATCGAGGGCGCGATAGACCACGGAGGAGGCATCGATGACGAACTCATAGCTGTCATCGCGGGCCACCAGGGTCAGCTCTTCCGGATCGGACGTGACCACCCTGAAGTAGCGAATCAGCCGCTCCAGGGCCTCCTTCAGACTCCGACTCGCGAGCCAGGCATAACCAAGGGCATGGAAATTACTCGGATGCCACTGGCGAGCCGCAATCAGCACGAAACAGGGATCCCCGCTTTCCTCTATCGACAGCTCCCACAGGCGGCGTACCGCGGCGTAGGGATAGCGGGCCTGGGGGTTGGTCGCATCCTCCGGATCCAGACCGGCCTTTTTGAACAGGGATGCAGCATCAATATCGTAGGTTTCCAGCGCTTTCCATACCACCAGGGTGCTGGATGCCAACAGAGACGAGTACATATTCGAGGTCCTTCGGGATCGTTTTGCCGACTATAGCCGCAGCCAAGCCAGAATGCACGCCCCAGGGTTGGTAGAAAACTGATAATCTTTTATTTATCCGTATCCTACAGCATGGTCGGATCTTCACCTATAGACACGGACAGATCCGATGAAAGTGATCATTTCATAGATTACGCTGTTCAATAAATCCGGTAAAAGATAACAAGTTGGCGCCCAAAGATGGCCGTATTTTGAACAGTGTCCATTAATCTGGCTTCGCGACGAGGCAGTGGTTCGGGGTTTGACGGCACCTGTTTGCCGCCTGCAGATCCTGGAAACGACTCGTTTGCCCGGCCGCGGAACATTCCGCCGGTACGGATGGAAATTTGCGCACTCATAAAAAAAGTGCTGGAGGTTAAAAATGAAGCCAACAGTAACCGATCATGAACTGCCTTTGCGGGCCGCGGATTTCGCGAGCCTTGCAGAGGCCCTCGACTATGCGGCCAAAGGCCGGACCGGCATGAATTTCTTTACCGGTCGCGGTGAGCTGGGTTACAGCCTTTCCTACAGTTCGCTGCGTGATCAGGCGCTGGTCCTGGCGCGGCGTCTGCACGGACTCGAGTTGCCCAAGGGCTCACGTGTGGCCTTGATAGCCGAAACGAATGTCGACTTCGTGCGCTTCTTCTTTGCCTGCCAGTATGCAGGCCTGGTTCCGGTTCCGCTGCCCATATCGATGAATCTGGGCAGCCACCGGGCCTATGTGGATCATCTGAGGGGCATGCTGATCGACTGCCGGGCGAAGATCGCAATGGCACCCTCCGAATGGCTGCCGTTCCTTCAGGAAGCATCCGACTGGTTGGGTCTGAGGATGGTGGGTGATGCACAGGTATTCGATGACCTGCCGGAGTTCGACGTTGAACTCACGCCTGCGGTGGGAGGGGATATGGCTTATATCCAGTACACCTCCGGGAGTACCCGATTTCCGCGCGGCGTGATGATCACGCAGGAAACGATCATGAGTAATCTGGCGGTGATCATCCGCGACGGAGTGCAGGTGCGAAAGGGCGACCGTTGTGTCTCCTGGCTTCCGTTCTATCATGACATGGGATTGGTGGGCCTGGTGCTTGCGCCGCTCGCATGCCAGATATCGGTGGATTATCTGAGAACCCGGGATTTTGCGATGCGGCCCCGGTTGTGGCTCAACCGCATGACGGAGAGTCGGGCCACCATCTCGTTTGGCCCGTCGTTCGGCTACGATCTGGTCTCCCGCCGTCTGCGGCCCGGTGAGGCGCAGCGCTTCGATCTGAGTCATTGGCGGGTGGCCGGTGTCGGAGCGGAGATGATCCGGCCCGATGTGCTGGAGCGGTTCGCCACCCGTCTTGCCCCTGCGGGCTTCGATCGCAAGGCCGTGGTTGCCTGTTACGGTATGGCTGAGTGTTCCCTCGCGGTGAGCTTCGCCCCGTTGGATGCCGGTCTTTCCGTAGATCATGTCGACAGCGACCAGCTCTCCCGCAAGGGAATAGCTGCACCCGTTGCGAGCGACACCCAACAGGGGGAAGAGGCACATGTCAGCAGTTACGTCGATTGCGGCATACCGCTGCCCGGTTTCGAGATGGAGGTGCGTACCGACTCGGGGGCCCGGGTTCCCGAGCGACATGCCGGGACCGTCTACGTCAAAGGCCCCAGTATCATGTCGGGATACTTTAATGACGTCGAGGCTACAAGCAAGTCGCTTTCCGCGGACGGCTGGCTCAATACCGGGGACATTGGCTACCGGGTTGGAGACCGGCTCTTTCTGACCGGGCGCAAGAAGGACCTGATTATCATCAATGGCAGGAATGTCTGGCCCCAGGACCTGGAGTACATCGCGGAAGATCAGCCGGAAGTCAGGCCGAACGATGCGCTGGCATTCTCGGTCCCGGATGGTGAAAAAGGTGAGAAGGCGGTGCTGGTGGTGCAGTGCCGGGAATCCGATCCGGTGAAACGCCAGGATCTCATCAAGCGACTGAAGAGCCTGGTTTACGAGGAACTGGCGGTGGAATGTATTGTGGACCTGGTTCCCCTGCACACGCTGCCGCGCACCTCGTCAGGGAAGCTGTCCCGCTCCTGGGCGCGTCTCGACTTTATCGGGGGCAACGTCCGGCGAAGGACAAACGAAGACGAGGAACCGGATACCTGGACCACAGTCAGACAGCAGGTGGGCGGCTGACACTGATCAGGGGGCGGGAACTCCGTCCCCTGGTCCCCGCTTATTCAACAGCCACCGCCTGCAGCTCGGTCACGCCGAAATAAAGACCTGCAATACGGGCCTTTTCAATGAGCTCTTCGGCCTGTTGACGAAGTTCAGCGTCAACAGGCCGCTGCAGTGCCTGTGCCAGCATCCGTCCCTGTGCATAATACGCGTCCGCCATGCCCGCGAGGGCACGGATATCCAGCAGGGAGTCACGGGACTTTCTCGACAGCTTTTCAGCCTGTTCATGGGCGGTCAGGCATTCTTCGGCCCGACCCGGGGCGAACAGGATATCGCCGCGCCGGTAGTACAGTTCCGTCTCCAGCGCATCGTCCCCGTCTTTCCGGATCAGCGCCTCGGCACGGTCAAGTGCGTCGAGGGCCTCGTCCAGTCTGTCCCGCACGGTCAGCCCCGTTGCCAGACCAATCAGGGCACGGCAATGGATACGGTTTTCGTCGGTCAGGTGGGCGACGGTCTCAAAGGCGTTGTTGGGGTGTCGATATCGGCAGCATCGTTGTCTGCTTCGTCCACGCGATGGGCACGGGTCCGAGATATCTCCCTGCACAAACGCTGGGTCTCGGGCTCGGGACCCACCCCCAACTCCCGGGACAGCACACGGCGGCACTGGCGGTACTGACGCAGGGCGTCGGCCGGCCGCTTGAGTCGGGCATAAAGCTGCATGAGCCTTCGATGCACCCGTTCCTGGAGGGGATCGCTGCCCAGCAACTGGATTGCCAGCCGGACACCCTGTTCCCACTGCTGAGCTTCCAGATAGTAGTCCAGCAGTTGAATCCCCACCTCACTCCGTTCAACTTACGGTTGATCCCCAGCTTTTCTCCCCATAACCCTCTGACCTGAGAACGTACCGGGTAACCGGGAAAATGTCCGGACGGGATGCTTTTCGGC
>JAHEHQ010000142.1 GCA_024644505.1 Gammaproteobacteria bacterium | reverse complement strand
GGCAGCCTCCATGCCATAGTAGTCAGACAGAAGAGACCGGCACATTGTGATCGACTTCCGCCTATGCTCGGCGGTAAACACCGATGACATCCAATCCGCGCACTGGGTCAGCTTGCATATTTCGACAGCCCCGGGGGGGGTGTCTTCGGGTGGGCTTGCATGATGATGCCCGAGGGCGATCTTCAGCTCATCCGGCAATGCCCATGCTTCGGCCAGCAGATACCCCACCTTGTCGTGAGTCGTCCCGAAAAGCTGCAGTTCGAGCTCGTATCTTTCGTCCGGGTTCAGCCTGGCAAGCCGCGGCCATTCACTGGTGCAGTTACCGTTCAGATAGAACAGAACCAGCAGGCCAAAATCCTGCAGAAGACCCGCGCAGAAACCGCTGTCGCCATCCTGGCCGACTTCCATCGCCAGACACTGGCAGCAGACCGCCCGGCGCAGCGCCGTTTCCCAATAATCGGCAACGGGGAAGGCAGGCAGCTCATCGGGTTTCAGTGTCTCCTTGATGGCGATGCACAACGCCATGTTTCGCAAGGCACTCTGACCGATGAGTGTCACGGCGCGCGCGATCGATGTGATCTCGCCGGGAAATCCGAAGTAGGCGGAATTCGAGATTCGCAGGATATCCACAGCGAGTGTCGGACTTTGTGCAACCAGCTCGCTTAGCTGCTTCGCATCGGTATCCTCACGACCGCAGGCATGCACCACATTCAGCGCACCGCCCGGCGGGGCGGGCAGTTCTGAAATACTCAGTTTGTCGACAGAAACCGGTATCAAGTGCCTATCCTTGCAGATTCCGCGATCCCGGTTGAGGGGTGCTCCCAGTATAGCAAAGTGCGGCGATCACCCCGCCTGTCCCGAACCCGGTTGTGACAGGCAACCGGTTCCGACACCCGGAGCGTGACGCTGACCCAGACAGCTTGTTACAATGCCGGCCCGTGTCCCCGTAGCTCAGCAGGATAGAGCGTTCGCCTCCTTTGATAAATACATGGGCACCAAGGCGGGAAACCCCTTGCGTGAATCTGCTCAAACTCAGGGAACCCTCAGCACAGGTTGGTGGTGGAAATCCTGAGCCAAGCCCAGCCGGGAAGGTGCAGAGACTAGACGGGCAGCACCTACGGGCCATTGCCCAGGGTGAAGGGATAGTCCAGACCACAAACAGCATTTATTGCGGGTAGCGAAAGCTATAGTGGTAAGAAGCGAAAGGCCGCAGGTTCGAATCCTGCCGGGGACGCCATTTTCTTGAACCGGTTTGAAAAACATATCTCAGGCTGCAGCTGCTGTCAGGCACTGACCTTGCTCTGGCTCTGTTGCCTTTTGCCCGGTGTGCAGGCAGCGGGAGCACCCACTGTCCATTCGGGCCAACCAACGCAACTGCTCTCGGGCGACCGCCTGATTTTTCTCACGAAAGAGGGGCGGCGCTACCGGGTAAAACTGATGGGCGTCAAGGCACCGCCGCCAAAAGGGGTGCTTGGAGCCCAGGCGCAGCGCTATCTGGGCAGTCTTGTCATGGGCCGCTTCCTCACCTTGACACACCGATCGACCGATGCCGAAGGATACCTCCTCGGCAAGCTGTCTCATGGCGGTGCCGATGTGAATATCCGGATGATCCTGGCGGGACTGGCCGTTCATGATCCGCAGGGCCAGACGGAAGCCGAACTCATCCGATACGCCGAAGCACAGCACGAGGCGCAAAAATTAAAACTGGGGATATGGAAGCGGCAGGTCAGCCAACCACGGGTCGTGAGCCCGCCCGGCGGTGGTCCCGGAATCATACTCAGATAATGCCAATGATCGTAAGACGGGATGCCGGTTCAGTCGACGAGCAGATTTTCATTGACCGTCACCCCCTCTTGACCCGATCTGCCGCCGCGTAACTTCTGGAGCATACCCGCCAGCACACTTCTCAAAGCGGCGTATACCTCGATCTGCGCATTCTGATAGGGACTGTAGGGCTCACCCTCCAGTAACGCCAGCCGGGCTTCGAAATAGGCCACATCCGCTTCCAGATCGCTGATGCTCAGCCTCATTTCCTTCTTTCTGTCCGGCGCATCGGTTCTCTCTTTCATGGTGTGCGGCTCCTGTTTCAGCATTATGGCGATTGGGCCTGAGGCCGCTTATCCGGCCGGAACAGGATCCGGGAAACCTGCACCCGAGGGCGAACCGGGGATACCGGATAACACAAAAAA
Organism: Gammaproteobacteria bacterium; assembly: GCA_024644505.1. Lineage (GTDB taxonomy): Bacteria > Pseudomonadota > Gammaproteobacteria > Chromatiales > Chromatiaceae > JAHEHQ01. Next base: position 4,609 of record JAHEHQ010000142.1, on the reverse strand, counting down.
ACCGATGTGATATTCGGATAGTTGTACTAATTTCATATTTTTAATGAAAAAACTTTGCCTTATGCTACCATCCACTCTCATTACCCCGTCCCCGACAATTTAGGCCAAACATCCAAAAATGAGCGAAATTCTGCAAATGCTGCGAAACACCTCGGCCCTTTCGGGTGGCAACGCGGCCTTCATCGAAAGCCTTTACGAACGCTACCTGCAGGACCCTGAAAGTGTGGATCCCGCCTGGCGCAGGCATTTCGAAACCCTCGGCGAGCGTTCGGACAGTCCCCTGCCCGACATCGCCCACGGCCCCATCAAATCCAACTTCATCCGGCTCGCCAGGGAGCGCAGGCCCTCAAACCGTGACATCCACGAACACATGTCGCCCGCGGCCGCCGAGAAACAGGCGGCGGTGCTGCGCCTGATCAATGCCTGGCGCGTGCGGGGACATCAGCATGCCACCCTGGACCCCCTCAACCTGCGCGATCCCGTCCAGGTGCCGGACCTGGACCCGGCCTTTCACAGGCTGGGCAGCGCCGACATGGATGCCATATTCAACACCGGCTCTTTGTTCGCACCGGACCGCATGCCCCTGCGGGAGATCATCGGCCTGGTCAAAGAGGTTTATGGCGAAAATGTCGGTTCCGAGTACATGCACATCACCGACACCCGTCAGAAACGCTGGATCCAGAAACGCGTGGAGGGCTACAGGGCCAAACCCGAGCTCACCAGCGATGGCAGAGTCTGGCTGCTGACCATGCTCACCGCAGCGGAGGGACTGGAAAAATACCTCCACACCCGATATGTCGGCCAGAAACGCTTCTCCCTTGAGGGCGGCGAGTCGCTCGTCCCCCTGATGGATGAATTGATCCAGCGTGCCGGGGCCAACAGCATCGAAACGGCGGTCATCGGCATGGCCCACCGCGGACGCCTGAATCTGCTGACCAACATCCTCGGCAAACCCCCAACAGATCTCTTTGAGGAGTTCGAGGGAAAAAAGACACCGGACCCCTACATGACCTCTGGGGACGTGAAATACCACATGGGTTTTTCCACGGATATCGAAACCCCCGGCGGCTTCGTCCACCTGGCCATGGGTTTCAACCCCTCGCACCTGGAGATCATCAATCCGGTCATCGAGGGTTCGGTGCGGGCGAGACAGCATGCCATCGGAGACTCCAAAGGCGAGCAGGTGCTGCCGATTCTGATCCACGGCGACTCCGCTTTCGCCGGGCAGGGTGTGGTCATGGAAACCCTGCAGATGTCCCAGGCCCGGGGCTACGGCACCGGCGGCACCGTTCATATCGTCGTCAACAACCAGATCGGTTTTACCACCTCGCACCCGATGGACACGCGCTCCACCCTCTACTGCACCGACGTGGGAAAGATGGTGCAGGCACCCATCTTCCACGTTAACGGGGACGACCCGGAGGCCGTGATATTCGTCACCCGCCTTGCGCTGGACTACCGTCAGCGTTTTCACAAGGACATCATCATCGATCTGGTGTGTTACCGAAGACACGGGCACAACGAGGCAGACGAGCCGGCCCTGACCCAGCCCGAGATGTACCAGAAGATCCGACGGCACCCGCCGGTGCGCAGCGCCTATGCGGACAGGCTGATCGCCGACGGCGTGATTGCACCGGGTGAGGCGAGAGCCATGGTGGAGGACTACCGCTCATCCCTGGAGCAGGGTCTGGTGGTTGCAAGGCCCACCCTGTTCAATATGGAATTTTCCGGCCGCATCGACTGGAGACCCTTCCAGAACATACCCTGGGATCACCCTGCGGATACCAGTGTCAGCCGCGAAAAAATATCCGAAATCGCCGAAAAGCTGCTTACCCTGCCTGAGGGCTTCAAACCCCACTCCCGTATCGCCAAGATCCTCAGCGAGCGCAAGAAGATGGCCCACGGGGACCAACTGGTGGACTGGGGCATGGGAGAGACCCTGGCCTATGCCACACTGGTGGAGGAAGGCTATCCCGTCAGGCTCTCCGGACAGGATTGCGGGCGCGGCACCTTTTCCCACCGTCATGCCGTCCTGCACAATCAGAACGACGGCAGCAGCTATGTGCCGCTGCAGAATCTTTCGGCGGACCAGGCCCACTTCGTGGTCATCGACTCGCTGCTCTCCGAGGAGGCGGTGCTGGGATTCGAATACGGTTATTCCACCGCCGATCCCCATACGCTGACCATCTGGGAGGCCCAGTTCGGGGACTTCGCCAACGGCGCCCAGGTGGTGATCGACCAGTTCATCAGCTCCGGGGGCGCCAAGTGGGGCCGTTACTGCAACCTGGTCATGCTCCTGCCCCACGGCTACGAGGGACAGGGCGCGGAGCACTCCTCGGCCCGCCTGGAGCGCTATCTGCAACTCTGTGCCGAACACAACATGCAGGTGTGCGTTCCTACCACCCCGGCCCAGGTTTTTCACATGCTGCGGCGCCAGATGGTCCGGCCCATGCGCAAACCCCTGATCGTCATGTCGCCCAAGAGTCTGTTGCGCCACCGCCTCGCCACTTCCGCGCTGGAAGAGTTCACGAATGGCAGCTTTCATCCGGTTATCGGCGAGGTCGACGATCTGGATCCGGAGGGGATAGAGATCGTCGTCGTGTGTTCCGGCAAGGTCTATTACGATCTGATCGAGGCACGCCGTGCCAGAGGGCTGACCAATGTGGCCGTTATCCGGCTCGAACAGATCTATCCGTTTCCCGGGGAACAGTTCGATCAGGCGATCGACGAATACACCAATGTCAAGCGTATCATCTGGTGCCAGGAGGAGCCTCAGAACCAGGGCGCGTGGCGCCAGATCAGGCACCGCTTCCGCACCCAGATCTCGAAGGGCAAAAAGCTCTTCTATGTGGGAAGGGCCAGCTCCGCCGCGCCGTCTGTAGGCTACTACCCGGTGCATGTTAAACAGCAGGAAACCCTGGTAAACGAAGCGCTCACCGGCAATATCAACCCCAACATGAACCGAAGGACCATTTAAGACGATGAGTACAAAGGTCAACGTACCCGCACTGCCCGAATCCGTAGCAGACGCCACCATTCTCACCTGGCACAAGAACCCGGGAGACAAGGTTGAAAGAGACGAAAACCTGGTCGACCTGGAAACCGACAAAGTGGTACTGGAAGTCCCCTCGCCGATGGATGGTGTATTGGGTCAGGTTGCCGTCAACGAAGGCGACACCGTACAGGCCGGGGATCTGCTCGCAGTGATTGAAGCGGGCGCCGCAGCCCAGCCGGCGAAAAAAGCTGCTGCAGAGTCGGCAGTGAAGGAGGAAGCCGAAATCGCCCCGCAAGACGGCCCCGAGCCGGTGCTCACCCCCGCGGTTCGGCGTCTGGTCAAGGAACTGGGAATCGACCCCCGTGAAATACGGGGAACCGGTAAAGACGGAAGAATCCTGAAATCGGACATCACGAGTTACATGGAGACCAGGGAGGCCACGGCAGAGACGGCGGCACCCGCCGCACCGGCCAAGCCTGCCGACTCCGAGATCACCCAGACGGGCATGGAGGGGGAAAGACCCGAACAGCGTGTACCCATGACCCGGCTGCGCGCGACCATTGCCAAGCGCCTGCTTGAGGCCCAGCAGAATGCCGCTATCCTGACCACCTTCAATGAGGTCAACCTGCAGGCGGTCAACGACCTGCGCTACCGTTACCGTGAGCAGTTCGAAAAGGAACACGAGGTGCGGCTGGGCTTCATGTCCTTCTTCATCAAGGCGTCGGTGGAGGCGCTCAAGAAGTTCCCGGCGGTCAATGCGTCGGTGGACGGCCAGGATATCGTCTATCACGGTTATTACGACATCGGGATCGCAGTGGGTTCCCCGCGCGGCCTGGTGGTTCCGATCCTGCGGGATGCCGACCAGCTCGGTTTCGGTGAACTGGAGAAGGCCACGGTGGACTTCGGAAAGAAGGCCAACGCCGGCACCCTGAGCTATGAGGACCTGACCGGCGGTACATTCACCATATCCAACGGCGGCGTCTTCGGTTCCATGCTCTCGACACCCATCCTGAACCCGCCCCAGAGCGCTATCCTGGGTATGCACAAGATTCAGGAGCGCCCGATGGTGGAAAACGGCGAGATCGTGATACGTCCCATGATGTACCTGGCACTCTCCTACGATCACCGGATCATCGACGGTCGCGAGGCAGTACAGTTCCTGGTCACCATCAAGAATGTGCTGGAAGATCCCTCGCGCCTGCTGCTGCAGGTCTGAGCAAAGGAATTTCGACATGACCACCATACGACAGGAAGACCTTATCCAGAGCGTCGCCGACGGACTCCAGTACATCTCCTACTATCATCCCGAGGATTTCATCCTATCCCTGACCGAGGCCTGGAAGCAGGAGGCATCGCCCGCTGCAAAAGATGCGATGGCGCAGATCCTGGTCAATTCCCGGATGTGCGCCGAGGGGCATCGGCCCATCTGCCAGGACACCGGCCTGGTGGTGGCCATGCTGGATGTGGGCATGGACGTGCGCTGGGAGGCCGATATGAGCCTGGAGGATATGGTCAACGAAGGGGTAAGCCGCGCCTACAGCCACCCAGACAATGTGCTGCGTGCCTCCATGGTGAGCGATCCCGCGGGCAGGCGCATCAACACCCGCGACAACA
>JAHEHQ010000141.1 GCA_024644505.1 Gammaproteobacteria bacterium | reverse complement strand
AGTTCGAAATACGCCTTTTTTGAGAGAAAATCAGGAATGGGAGACGTACAGGGAAATGGCGACTATCTTCGAACCGTCTGGGCTCACTATTCTGGGTGTTGAAAACCTGAAGCCACATTACGCGCAGACTCTGAAGCATTGTCTCAGGCGTTTCGAAGCGAACCAAGATACCATTCGCAAAATGTTCGACGAACCCTTCGTTCGTGCGTGGCGTCTGTATCTGGCGGATTCTGTTGCTGCCTTCACCGTTGGCCAGTTACAGTTGTACCAAGTGCTCTTCGCACGGTCCGGCCGACAATCGCTGCCAATGACTCGGGACTGCGTAGATATACCTTCTAGCTTCGATCAGAACAAGACTTACTAAACATCAGCGTTCTCGGACCACGAATGTTTAGAGCATGCCACGTAGACCGGATAATGATAAGGAGTTAGTGTTTCATAGCATAATCATGCCCGCTAACAGATTCCTGGTATTCGGCGTCGTTCTGATCCTCGGCGCCTATTCGCAGATTGTCCAGGCGATCCTGATCCGTGAAAGTCTGGTGGTTTTCTACGGCAACGAGGTGAGCCTCGGGATCTTCTTTGGCAGCTGGTTGTTCTGGGTGGCCGCGGGTTCACTCGTTGCACTGCGTCTGGCCAGACTTCCTGCGTTCAGTCGGCCTCTGCCCTGGCTGCGCAGGTTGCTGCTTTTGTTGCCCCTGCTACTGCTGCTGCAGATTCTGGCACTGCGGCTGGTGCGTCTTGTGCTCGATGTCTCCTCCAGCGAATTCGTGCCCCTCGGTGAACTGTTCGTTTCGCTGTTCCTGATCAATACACCGAGCGCCTTGGTGCTGGGTTTTGCTTTCCCGCTTGCCTGCCGCTCGTTCCAGCAGCTGTCGAACACCGGAAAATCTGACTCCGTTACCGGAAATGTATCCCGGCTCTATGTGGCCGATGCCCTGGGCGCGCTGTTCGGGGGTGTGCTGTTCACCTTCGTGCTCATCCAATGGCTGGGGCTGACAGGCAGTTTGGGTACAGTGACGCTGATGCTTTCTGCGATAGCCTGGTTGTTTGGGGAGAAACGTCGAAAAGGCCGTCTGGCAGTCTGGATAACGGGTCTGATTGGACTGGCGCTGATTCTGCCGCAGTCCGGCCAATGGCTCGAGCGGCAGCTGGAGGCCATGCGTTTCTCGACCCTGCAGCCCTCCCTGGAACTGGTCGACTCGCTGGACACCCGTTACGGGCATCTGGCGCTGGCCCGTCTGGGTGGTCAGACATCGATAGTGCTCGACGGGCAGATCACCGAAAGCTTCCCCCTGCCTCTCGAGATAGAGCAGCAGGCGGCCTATCTCCTCTCACAGGCGAACGACGCCCGACGGATGCTGCTGTTCGGCAACTACGCCAGCGGTCTGGTGGAAGAACTGCTGCGCTACCCGGTGGAGCAGATCGATCTGGTGGTGGAAGACAGGCGGGCCTACGAAAGGGTATATCCAAATCTTCCGGAGGCGGGCCGCAATGCCCTGGCTGATCCGCGCGTAGCGCTGCATTTTTCCGACGGACGACGATTCGTAAACCGGCTGGAGACGGGCCGCACCTTCGACCTGGTCCTGGTGTTGAACGCATCTCCGGCCAGCGCCTACAGCAACCGCTACTTCACCCGGGAATTCTACGGTCAGATAGCAGCACATATGAACCGCCGGGGTGTGCTCTGTACCAGGGTCAGCAGCGCCTCCAACTATCTGGGCAAGACGGTGGGTGGTTTCTCCGGTTCCGTCTATCACACCCTGAAGAGCCTGTTGCCGGAGATTGCCATCGTCCCGGGAGACGATCATGTCTACTGCGCCACCAGGGCGCCCGGTCGTATTACCGAGGATCCGGGTGAACTGGAGCGGCGCTATCTGAAGATATCCCTCGATGAGCATCGTTTTCCGGCGATGGCGTTTCATTCGATGCTTCCTGCAGCGGATATCCGCTACGTACGGAAACGCTTTGCAGAGACCGAATCGGAAATCAATACCGACCGACACCCGATTACCTATTATCTGAACATGGTTCTCTGGGGCCGCTTCAGCGCCTCGGAATTCGCCGACTGGATGGAGCAACTCCGTCAACAGGGGCTTTGGCCCTACCTGTTACCGCCAATCCTGTTTGTCCTGTTGTGGCTGATGCGCGGCACCCTGGAAGAAGCCGCGCGCCCGGTGATCAGGCGCAGGGCGGCCAGCCTGTCTATTACGATGCTCGGATTCATAGCCATGGCGGCCCAGCTGGTAATCCTGTTCAGTTATCAGGCCCACGTGGGTTTCATGTTCGAACGGGTGGCCTTGATAAACGGTCTGTTCATGACCGGACTGGCCTTTGGCGCCGGCATCGGGGGGTTGCTGGCGCGGACGCTGAGACCCGCACCTGCGCTGATGGGAGTCATGGTGCTGACCGCAGGTGCCTTCGCCGCTGCGCCGCAGTTGCTGACCCTACTGAGTACCTCGACGGATTTACAGGAACCCGGCTACCTGGCCGGTTCCCTGGTCCTTGGCCTGCTTACCGGCATGGGTTTTCCGCTTGGGGTGAGTGTTACCCAGCAGGAACAATCAGGGGTTGTACGCAGCAGCGGTATCAACCAGTTAGCGGACAATCTTGGGGGCGCCGCCGGCGGATTGATCACTGGAACACTGATGGTACCGATCCTGGGTGTCGACTGGAGCTGCTACCTGTTGTCGCTGTTTGCCTTGATGAGTCTGCTGCCGCTGCTGTTCGCCCTGGCAGCCCCGGAACGGCTGATTGGGCTGAACCGCAGGGGCCGCTCGGCATTTCCCTGGCCCGGTCTCGGGTGGGCATCAACTTTCATGGTGCTATGGGTCTACGGTGGGGTCCTGCTGCAACAGGGAACAGAGCCGGCACCCCAGACTCGATTCGACGACAAGCATCTTGCCCGGATCAGTGACTCCGCGGAATTCGAGCTGCGCGAACAACCGTTCGACTACTACCTGGGTAGCGGTGGTTCTCCGGAGGGAGAAACGGCGTCTGTGGCAAGTATCGCCGGGGCACCCGATGTCCGGGGCTATGCCGGAGCGATAAACCTGCTGCTGTCCGTGGACGGGGCGGGGATCCTGCGAGGGGCACGGTACGTGGATTCCAACGAAACGCCTTCATACATCACCGGCATCGACGGGTGGCTCGCCGGTTTACGGGGCATTGATTTGTCTGCCCAATCCCTGACGCTGCAACGTATCGACGGCCTCTCCGGTGCCACCGTGACGAGCCGGGCAGCGCTCGAGGCCATCAATCAGAGTGTCGCGGCTGTCGGCAAGGCGGCATTCGACAAAAACTTCGGGGTACAGGGGGACCCGCCGGATATTCCCGGATTCTGGCTTTCCGCGCGCTTCATCGCCACTGCCCTTCTGTTGCTGGCATTTTTCCCGGTCTACCTCTCGGGAAGCGAACCCGGGCGCCTCGCCCTCCAGTTTGCCTCCCTGGTATTGCTGGGCGTGTGGTTAAACAGCCTGGTAACGGAGGTGGACCTGGTGAACATCAGCCTCGGGCACCTCTCGTCCCTGAGTGAAAACCCCCAACGCTGGCTTCTGCTCGGCTTTGTGCTCATCAGCGCCCTGTTGTTCGGTCAGGTCTGGTGCGGTTACCTGTGCCCGTTCGGCGCCCTTCAGGAGTTCATCTCCAGAATCGGGCGCCGGCTGGGTCTTCGAACCTACCCGGGACGCCAACTGGACACCCGCCTGAGGTTTATCAAGTTCCTGCTTCTGGCCCTGCTACTGATCGGCGTGTGGTCCACAGGCGATACTTCCCTGGCCATGTTCAACCCCATGCAGCACGCCTTCGGCAGCCGCTGGCAGGGCTGGATGCTTGGGATTATCGGGGTGGTGCTGATCGGTGCCCTTTTCTACTTTCGCTTCTGGTGCCGTTACCTGTGTCCGTTCGGCGCTTTTCTGGCCTTGAGCAACAAGCTGGCTCTGCTGAACCGGTTTGCCCCCAGGCGTCGATTCGAGCACTGCGATCTCGGGGTCAAAGAGGAGTTTGACATCGACTGCATCCGCTGCAGCCGCTGTCTGACGGGACGGGATACGCACAAGAAATCACGCTGAGTCGGGGGGAGTTTCCGATTACTAGTTTCTAGTTTTCATATTGACCCGCTACACTTGGTAATAGAAACCAACATGGGTAAAACCGCTCAGTGAGACAATACTTCCGGCATCTCCGCGACATACAGCTGCTGGGATTGGTTTGTGTCACGCTCGTTTTCATCGGGTTGTTTCTGACGGCCCAGCTACAGCAGCTGGAGCCCAAAGGTTCAGGCTGGCGGCGTATCGATATCGAATTGCTGCAGAAACGCCTGGAAAGCGGTGATCTGAGCGATCATGAAGCCGCCTGGTACCACCCGGAAATAGAGGGGGAGGGGGATGTCCGGGATGGGGAGCCTGGGCGATGAGCACCCTGGTGTGCGAATTGTGCCCGCGAGAATGCGAGATCCCAGAGGGTGGCTCAGGTGACTGCCGGATACGGGTCAACCTGGGAGGCAAGCTCAGGGCTACCACCTACGGACGCCCCTCTGCGATCCATGTCGATCCCATGGAAAAGAAACCCTTGTATCATTTTCTGCCGGGGTCGCCGGTGTTTTCCATCGCCACCGCCGGCTGCAACCTGCACTGCCTCAACTGCCAGAATTGGCAACTCTCCCAGCGCGGTGGCGAGGAGATGGAGCAGATTTACCGGGCCGACCCCCGCGAATTGGTAAAACTGGCCCGGGATCAGTCCTGCGAGAGTATCGCCTACACTTATTCGGATCCGGTGGTCTTCTACGAGTACGTCTATGACAGCAGCGAGATCGCCCGAGAGAGTGGATTGCACAATGTGTTCATTACGGCGGGCTATATCAACATCCCGCCCCTGCGTCGCCTGTGCGGTCTGCTGGATGCCACCAACACGGATCTCAAGGCATTCGATGATCGCTTTTACCGGGAGACCAACGGTGGCACCCTGCAGCCCGTCCTGGATGCGCTGGTGACATTTCGGGAGGAAGCCGTCTGGGTCGAGGTGACAAATCTGCTGATCCCTACGCTCAACGATGACCTGGCTATGATCCGGCGCATGGCCAAGTGGATCGGCAGGGAGCTCGGCACGGGGACGCCGCTGCACTTCAGCCGGTTTCACCCCCAATACAGGATGCGTAACCTGCCGCCGACCCCCGGCGATACGTTGGATCGTGCCCGTGCCGAGGCAATGGATGCCGGCTTGAAATATGTCTATGTGGGCAACGTGGTCGGCCACGAGGGAAACTCCACTTACTGCCCGGTGGACGGTACCCTCCTGATCGAACGGGTGGGTTACAGGATTACCGAGTACAATTTGACCGATGACGGACGCTGTCCCCTCTGCAGTGAGCAGATACCTGGAATCTGGCAATGAAAGAGAAACCGAAAATCGACAACCCCTGGCGCCGCCGTTTTCTGGGGCTGCTGGGAGCGACAACGGCGTGGCTGCCTTTTTTTCCGGCCCTTGGCCGCAGCAGGCACAACAGGACATCACTGCGCGAGGCGGACTGGTATCGTCGCGGAGACGGATCCGAGTGATTTTCTCTTGGCCCATGGCCGCTGCCTCCAGTCGGGGTGCGCTGAGTGGCGCACGTCTCAGGCGATGGATGCTCTTTTTCCTCCCGGTTCTGCTCGGTACATGGTGCTACTGCCTTCCGGCGGCTGCGGAGAATAGGATTCGGGAAAACGTGTTGGCGGGCTCCTGGTACCCGGCCGACCCCGAAGCCTTGCGCACACTGGTAACCAAGCTGCTGAACGAGGCCGACACCGTCCCTGATCCGGCGGCGCAACCGGTTCGGGCCCTGATCGTGCCCCACGCCGGCTATCAATACAGCGGATCGACCGCGGCCAGGGGATTTGGCCTGATTCGGGACAGACGCTTTACGCGGGTCATGATTCTGGCACCCGCCCACCGTGGCGGATTCAGCGGGCTTTCGGTGGCGGATGTGGATTACTACCAAACCCCCCTCGGGGAGATCCCCCTGGATAAGTCGGCGATTTCAAAGCTTCGTGAATCCCCCCTCGTGTCCGCCCATCCTTCTGCCCACCAGAGGGAACACAGTATCGAGATTGAGTTACCGCTGCTGCAGCAGGCGCTGGCGCCGGACTGGAAGCTCCTGCCGGTGCTGGTGGGTCGACTCGGAAGGGAAGATTACCGGGCTGCCGCCAGGCTGCTGCGTCCACTGGCGGACCAGGACACCCTGGTCGTGGTGTCCAGTGATTTTACCCATTACGGTGAAAGGTTCGGTTATCGGCCCTTTCCCTATGACCAGTTTGTTGCAGACAACATCCGTCAGCTGGATGCGGGTGCCCTGTCCCGCATCGTCGAACAGGACCGGGGAGGATTCCTCACTTACCAGGCAAATACGGGGATTACGATATGTGGTTACCGGCCGATCGCCTTGTTACTCGAGATGCTCCCCGACACCGCCCGACTGGAACAGATCGCTTACACTACCAGCGGCAAACTGACAGGTGACTGGGAAAATTCCGTGAGTTACGCGGTGGTGGTCGTATCGGGACCCGAACCCATCTCTGCGGAGAGAGAGACCCGAACCAGCACCTTCGACGAGGGTGCATTGGCACAACTACACCAGCTTGCTGTCGCCGGTATCGACTGGGCGGTACTCGGCGGCGGTGAGGAGAACATGCAACGTCTGGAAGAAATGATCAGTGAGCTGCCGCCGGAATTGAAAGAAATCCGCGGGGCATTCGTCACCCTGAAGCAGGACGAAAAACTGAGAGGTTGTATTGGCCACCCCTATCCTGATCGTCCGCTCTATCTGTCTATTCTGGAGAATGGATACAACGCCGCCGT
>JAHEHQ010000140.1 GCA_024644505.1 Gammaproteobacteria bacterium | reverse complement strand
CCAACCCCTCTCCATGCTCCAGGGCCTCACCCAGTTCCACCTGTGCCTTCGGGTCGCCGCGCTCAGCAAGGGACTGGAGTTCCCCGAGGGATAAATGGTGATAGGTTCTCGCCGGCGCCTGTCCGCCATAGGTGAGCAGGAGAGCCATGCAGGTTATGATTCGGACCGGAGACATGAACGCCCTTGAACAGTGAAAGCCATACTCTCAATGGTGCGAATCCAGCAAAATCTGTACCGTGTGTAAAAAATCCAATAAATACAATAGGATGAAAATCAGCCAATGAATCGGGTAACTAAAACTGTAAAAAAAGCTGACAGGTATCGGCCGACCCGAATCACTGGGGAACCGCTGATGCATTTTCTATAAAGCAGATTAAATAAAATATTTTATTTATTGTTTTTAAAGACTATTTAAGAAATAATTCCATTATCTCTCACTGCCTGTACGACCCGATTCAACAACTGATAAGCTTATTCCCATGGCCAACCGATCCGACCCGGAACAGCAAAACGAACATACTCTGCTGCTCGCACTTTTCGCGATCTTTCTCTTCGGTTCCCCCCTGACCCTCTGGTGGGCAGCCGATTACAACCCCTGGTACCTCCCTTACCTGCTTTGGCTGCTGGTAATCCTGATCGGTGCGCTGTTGAGCGGCCACTATCGCCGCCATGACCTATGAGCTGGAAATCCTTTTCGGGGCCAGCCTGCTGTATCTGCTGATACTGTTTCTCATTGCCTATGTCACCGACAGCGGCCTGATTCCCAACAGCTGGACCAGCAACTCGTTCGTCTACATTCTCTCCCTCGGGGTCTATGCCACCACCTGGAGCTATTACGGCAGTGTCGGGTTCGCCCAGCGTCAAGGGTTTCAGTTCCTGACGATATACCTGGGTGTCACCATCGCTTTTCTTTTGACACCCGTGCTGCTGCGACCCATTCTGCAGCTGACCCGGGACTACCAGCTGACCTCTCCGGCGGACCTGTTCGCTTTTCGCTATCGCAGCCAGCTGGCCGGCGCCCTTGTTGCGCTGTTCATGCTGATAGGCACCCTACCCTACATCGCCTTGCAGATCCGGGCGGTAACCGCTTCCATTCGAGTGTTGACGCAGGAGGTGCCGCCACAGCTGCTGGCTTTGGGTTTCTGCGCCATGCTGATCCTGTTCGCCATCATGTTCGGTGCGCGCCACGTTTCACCCAGGGACAAGCACCGGGGCCTCGTGGCCGCAATGGCGTTCGAGTCCCTGGTCAAGCTCACGGTGTTGCTGATGGTCGGCCTCTATGCCGTTTTCGGGGTATTCTCGGGGCCCGGGGATCTATCCAGATGGCTGGTCGAACACCCGGAGGCCACCAGAGCCCTGTATGAACCGGTGCGGGAGGGTCCCTGGTTCACCCTGATCTTTCTCTCTTTCGGGGCCGCCTTCCTGCTGCCCAGACAGTTTCACATGACCTTTGCGGAAAACATCTCCCTGCGCTCCATTCGCACCGCCAGTTGGGGCTTTCCCCTGTTGCTGCTGCTTCTCAACATCGCCATTCCACCCATTCTCTGGGCTGGAGAATCTTTGCAGCTGGAGATGGACGCGGATTATTTTGTTCTCGGCGTCACCCTCGCCGGGGGGCCGACGTGGCTGCCTGTGCTGACATTCATCGGCGGCGTCTCCGCCGCCAGTGCAATGGTCATAGTGACCACACTGGCCCTCTCTTCCATGAGCATGAATCACCTGCTGCTGCCGGCCAGCTATCCGGACCCCAAGCTGGATATCTACTACTGGCTCCTCTGGGGCAGAAGGCTGTTGATCGCGGTCATCATCATGGCAGGGTTCGTGTTCTACGAACTCCTGGAACACAACGAGGGTCTGGTCCAGCTGGGCCTGATATCCTTCGTCGCGGTGGCCCAGTTTCTTCCGGGCATCATCGGTGTCCTCTACTGGCGTCGTGCCAATCGCATCGGATTCATCGCCGGTCTGCTGGGAGGTATCAGCGTATGGGGTATCACCCTGCTGCTGCCGGTCCTGCAGGCATCGGGTATTCTCGCGACCAGTGTTGATATCCCCTTCCTGCTGCGGACCACCGGCCAGGACCAATGGGAGTTTGCCACCTTCTGGTCCCTGGCCTGCAACGGGGTGTTGTTTGCCTTCTTTTCTCTCATAATCCCGCAGACACAGGAAGAGCAGCAGGCCGCCCGTGCCTGCCACAGCGGAAACACCATGCCGGTGCCCCTGGAGGGCGTGGTGGCCGCCGGTTCACCGGAACAGTTCTCGCAAGGGCTTTCGAGCATGCTGGGGCGGGATGCGGCGCAAAAGGAGGTGGAGCAGGCCCTGCAGGATCTGGATATGCCGCCGGATGAAACCCGTCCCAGCGAACTCCGCCGGCTTCGGGAACGCATCGAGCGAAACTTGTCCGGTATGATAGGCCCCCAGATGGCGCACATGGTCATCAATCAACAGCTGGCCATGAACCGCCAGGCCAAGACGGCCCTGGCCCACTCCATCCGCTACATCGAAGAACGGCTGGAAGAGTCGCGCAGTCAGATGCAGGGTCTCAACGCAGACCTGGACACGCTTCGGCGCTACCATCGCCAGATACTCCTGGATCTGCCGCTCGGTGTGTGTGCCGTGGCACCGGATCACACGGTTGTGATATGGAACCTGGCCCAGGAGGTGATCAGCGGTCTCGAGAGCCGTCAGGCGCTGGGGCGCAAGCTCAATTCGCTCCCCCCTCCATGGGGTGAGGTGCTGGCAGGTTTTGCCCTCTCCCAGGACGAGCATGTACCCCACATGGGCGTGGAACTCGAGGGACGCAAACGCTGGTTCAACCTGCACAAGGCCACGATCCCGGACCCGGATCTCATGGTACCCGAGGCCGGACACAGAACGGGACTGGTGATACTGCTGGAAGACCTGACGGATCTGGAGACGCTGGAGGCCGAGCTGGCCCACAGCGACAGGCTGGCCTCCATCGGCCGGCTCGCGGCCGGCGTGGCCCACGAGATCGGCAACCCGGTCACCGGCATCGCATCCCTCGCCCAGAACCTTCGCGAAGAAAAGGAACCGAAAGTTATAGAAGAGAGCATCGAGGCCATACTGCAGCAGACCCTGCGCATCTCCGGTATCGTGCAATCCCTGATGAACTACAGCCGCAGCGGCAGTGTGGGTGCCGAGTACGGGACCTTCAACCTCAGGGAAATCTTGGACGAATCGGCCAACCTGGTCAGGCTTACACGCGCCGGAAAACAGGTGGAATGCAGTATCAGCTGCCCGGAAGAGATCATGCTGGTGGGCGACAGGCAGCGGCTCTCCCAGGTCCTGGTCAATCTCCTTACCAATGCCTGTGATGCCTCTTTTCAGGGGGGAAAGGTGGAGATCTTCGCATTTGAAGAGGACAATGAGGTGCACTTGGAGGTCATGGACCAGGGAGAAGGCATTCCCGAAGAGATTCAGCAATCCATGTTCGAGCCCTTTTTCACCACCAAACAAGCGGGGGAAGGGACAGGCCTGGGGCTCTCCATGGCCTACAAGATTATCCAGGAGCACAGCGGCCGGATCGAAGTGGATTCCATAGCCGGGGTGGGCACCCGCATCGCGGTGCGCCTGCCCCGGCACGCGGACCAGCAGAACCCTGTCCCTCAAAGATGAGTAGAACAGACGCCCAAACCTGCAGGAATACTCGGATCACCACATCCGGCAATCCGGCCTCTGCGGCAGATTGATTAACGAAAACGCGGCGATATTAATGGCTCAGATACTGCTGATCGAAGACGAACATGTCATCAGGGTTGCACTGCACCGCCTGCTGGAGCGCCACGGGTACAAGGTATCTGAAGCCGCTTCGGTGGAACAGGCCTTGACCGACTACCGGCTGGCCAGCTTCGACCTGATCATCAGCGACTTGCGACTCCCGGGCGCACCGGGCACGGAGATCATCAACAAGGCAGATGGCGTACCTGTGCTTATCATGACCAGCTATGCCAGTGTCCGCTCGGCCGTGGATTCCATGAAACAGGGTGCGGTCGACTACATATCCAAACCCTTCGATCATCAGGAGTTGTTGCGGCTGGTCGAACGCATCCTGACCATGAGCCAACCGGGAAAAAGCGCTGATGTGCACAGGCAGGACCCTCCGAGCGAAGACCTCGCGGTGGAAGGTATGGTGGGCAGCTGCGCGGCGATGCAGGAGGTGACCCACAAGATTTCCAAGGTGGCCCCCACCGATGCAACGGTGCTGATACTGGGCGAGTCGGGCACCGGGAAGGAACTGGTGGCCAGTGCGCTGCATGATCAGAGCGAACGCAATGGGGCGCGGCTCGTCACGGTCAACTGCGCGGCAATTCCGGAGCAGCTCATAGAATCCGAACTGTTCGGCCACGAAAAAGGCGCTTTTACCGGCGCCGACAAAAGCCGTACCGGACTGGTGCAGGCAGCCGACGGGGGAACCCTGTTCCTCGACGAAATCGGGGAACTACCCCTCGCCGCCCAGGCCAGACTTCTCCGGGTGCTGCAAAACGGCGAGGTCCGCCGGGTCGGTTCCGAACATGCCCACAAGGTGGATATCCGGTTGGTTTCCGCCACTCATCGGGACCTGAAGCAGCTGGTCCAGGAGAGCAAGTTCCGCAGCGATCTCTATTTCCGGCTTCGCGTGGTCGAGTTGAGTCTGCCTCCCCTGCGGGACCGCGGCGACGATATCAGGCTACTGGCCGAGTTCCTGCTGAACAAGGTCTGCCGGCGGCTCAACCGCGATCCGCTCAAGCTCAGTAAGGAGGCCCTGGGCACTATCTCCGCTTACGGCTGGCCCGGCAATGTCAGGGAATTGGAAAACGCCCTGGAGAGGGCAGCCGTATTGTGCGAGCAGGACACCATCAACCCGGAGCTCCTGGCCATCGAATCGGGTGTGGAACCTTTATCCGAAAAACCACAACAACAGCCAAATCAAGACCTTTCCCTGGAAGCCTACTTCATTCAGTTCGTCCTGGATAACCAGGGCAACATGACGGAAACCGAACTTGCAAAACGCCTGGGTATCAGCCGCAAGACCCTGTGGGAACGGCGCAACAGGTTTGGGATTCCCCGCGCCAAAAAGGAGACCCGGTAGACAAAAAACGCACCCCGCTGCTTCCTTTGGTAGCAGTTTCTGTCACCCGCACCAACGAAATTCGTTACCTTTGGTAACCATTCTGTAACATAACACTGACCCGACTTCCCACAACCTTCTCTTTTTTCTCCACTTTCATTTCTTGGCCCAATTCCTGCATCCTTCCGGTCCTTAACCGGACCACAGACGTTGTTGTGCGTGCGTCTGGTTTTTGGCGGCCCAGACTTGTGGCCGGCCATCAGCCCTTGGCTGATGTCGGGAAGGGATACAAAGTTTTTTGGTCCGGGCATAAAGAAAATATTTCCATAAAATTCGGAGGATTTTTATGAGTACACAAGATTTGTCGGGCGCGGCTTATTGGAAAGCCAATGTCCGGATAATAAGTATCCACTTGATAGTGTGGGCATTCGTCTCCTACTTCATGGGCATCATGCTGCGTCCCATGCTGGCGGGAATTCCGGTCGGCGGTACTGATCTCGGATTCTGGTTTGCCCAACAGGGTGCCATGTTCGTATTCATCGCGCAGATCTTCATTTACGCGGGACAGATGAATAAGTTGGACCAAAAGTTCGACGTTCACGAAGATTAATCGGGGGAATACTTAATGGATCTTCAAACAATAACTTACATAGTAGTGGGCGCAACCTTTGCCCTCTACATCGGTATCGCCATCTGGGCCAAGGCCGGAAGCACCGGCGAATTCTACGCCGCCGGCCGCGGTGTACACCCGGTAGCCAACGGCATGGCCACCGCCGCAGACTGGATGTCCGCCGCCTCCTTCATCTCCATGGCGGGCCTGATCGCCTTCAATGGCTACGACGCCTCTATCTTCCTGATGGGCTGGACCGGCGGCTATGTGCTGCTGGCCATGCTGCTGGCACCTTACCTGCGTAAGTTCGGCAAGTTCACGGTACCCGAGTTCATCGGCGACCGTTACTATTCCCAGACTGCGCGCATCGTGGCGGTTATCTGCCTGATCGTCGCTTCCCTGACCTACGTAATCGGTCAGATGAAGGGTATCGGCGTGGCCTTCTCCCGCTTCCTGGAGACGAGCTTCGAGACCGGCCTGTTCACCGGCATGGTCATCGTGTTCTTCTACGCTGTGCTCGGCGGCATGAAGGGTATCACCTACACCCAGATCGCCCAGTACTGTGTACTGATCTTCGCCTACACCGTCCCGGCCATATTCATCTCCCTGCAGCTCACCGGGATGCCGATCCCCCAGATCGGACTCTGGAGCAACCTGAGCGACGGCACTCCGCTGCTGGCAAAGCTGGACTCGACCCTGGTGGGTCTCGGCTTCGCCGAATACACGGCGCAGAAGGGCGGCACCCTGAACATGGTGCTCTACACCTTCTCGCTGATGATCGGTACCGCCGGCCTGCCCCACGTCATCATCCGGTTCTTCACCGTGCCCAAGGTGGCTGACGCACGCTACTCCGCCGGTTGGGCGCTGGTGTTCATCGGTATCCTCTACACGACCGCACCGGCCGTTGGCTCCATGGCCTTCTACAACCTGGCCAACACCGTGCAGCCGGGTCCGGTCGCCGATCCCGCCGGCGCTCTGTCCTACGAGGAACGCCCGCAGTGGTTCAAGAACTGGGAGAAGACCGGTCTGCTCACCTTCGAGGACAAGAACAGCGACGGCCGCATCCAGTACCGCAAGGGTGACGCCAACGAGCTGAAAGTCGACCGCGACATCATGGTGCTGGCGAATCCGGAAATTGCGAAACTGCCCAACTGGGTGATCGCCCTGGTAGCAGCGGGTGGCTTGGCCGCCGCTCTG
>JAHEHQ010000139.1:3654-6894 GCA_024644505.1 Gammaproteobacteria bacterium | reverse complement strand
CGCCGGGCCGCCTGATGCAGATGTGGATAGATCCAGGAACTACCAGTGTTCAGCCAGTAAGCACTGTATCCCCCTTCGCCCCAACTGGATGCAGATGGCGTGCTGCTCTGAATCACCGGATGACGTTGCAGATAATCCGAGGGAGTAAGCAGTTCTATCTGATCTTGAGCGTGTATCTTCGAAATCAGGTACTTCAGCCACTGGGGACCCTCAAACCACCAATGCCCGAATAACTCCGCATCATAAGGTGCAAGGATCATCGCGGGTCGATCCATGTGGGGCGTCGCTTCCGCTACATGACGCTGACGCTCATTCAGGAAATGCATTGCGTGCTGTTCAGCCTTTACCAGTGCTGCCTGACGCTGGTAGGGCTGCTTGGGCTCACCACTGCGACCGGTGATACGGTGATATTTGATACCGCTGGCGAAACGCGGCTGCCCTTCCCGCAGATAGGGCGCAAGGGCCTCGGTATCCAGGTCAAAGCCGATATCCCGGTGAAATTCACGATAGTCCGGGTCTCCGGGATAACCCTCAACGGCACTCCATACCTGACGGGATGACGCCGGGTCCCGGCCAAATGCAGCCACACCGTTGGGACAAGCCAGCGGTGCATAAACGCCATGGCGGGGATGCACATGGGCATTTAGGATGCCGTGGGTATCCGTCATGAAATAGCCGAATCCCGCTTCCTGGAGGATATCCTCAAGCCCCGGATAATAGCCGCACTCCGGCAGCCAGATACCCCATGCCGGAGTGCCGAAGACCCGCTCATGAGACTGTGCTGCCAGATGTATCTGGGCGCGCACGGCACCCGGCCCCTCGCGCAGCAGCGGCAGATAGCCATGGGTGGCCCCACAGGTAATCAGCTCCAGTACGCCGGCCTTCTGGACACGTTTAAAGCCGTTGATCAGATCGCAATCATAGCCTCTAAAGATCGTTAGTGACTCCGAGAACAGCCAGTGATACATCTGTGCCAGCGGCTGCAGGAGCGGATCACGCCGCGTGCGATCAATCTCCCTCTCGGCCAAATTTAACAGCCTGGCCATGTGCTCCATATAGCGTTGCTGAAGGAATGGATCCTGGAGCATCGCCACTAACGTCGGCGACAGAGACAGGGTTAAACGAAATCTAACACCATCCGCCAATAAGCTCTCAAATATTCTGAGAAGCGGAACGTAGGTTTCCGTTATCGCCTCGAAAAACCAGGTCTCTTCGAGGAAGCTTTCAAACTCAGGATGACGAACGAATGGCAGGTGGGCATGTAATACCAGGCAGAGGTAACCCCTACCCCGTGTACCAGAGGGCTGCTTCAATCATGCTCTCCGCCCGCGAACCCAGGCATCGGGCCACCACTCCACAACCCCTGAGGTGCAGTGGAACTGGAAGGTGCGCTTCGAGGGTGTGGCGATGATCCCAGAGCGGCTGGAAGTGAAAAACCCAGAGTGCCTGGGATGGCAGGAAACGGCATGCTCAGAGTTTCGCCGGGCGGTGCTGAAAACGCGGCCACCACGCGGGGTGGAGCGCCGGGCTCACCAATGACCACCAGCTTCACTGGGCCCTGGATCTCGGCTTGGCCCGGTTGCGGCAGTTGCACCGGTCGGGAAGAGGCCAGGGTAACAAGTGTACCCCCCGGTTCGCGTAGGGCGATTTCAGCAACCAGTGTCTTGCCGGCATCTGGAATTTCCACGCACTGGTCTCCGCTCAGCTCGTTCAGTTCCAATTCAATGGGTGGCCACGGAATAAAACCGCTCATGGTCGTGCAAATGGCGTCGTGCAACCTCAGTACTGCATTCTCCCCGGCTTCCGTCCAACCCCCCGCTCTGCGCGCCGCCTCCATGTCCGCTGCATTGATATGCCAATAGACATGGGCGTGACGGGGATCGATATCCACCATGGAAACCCTGGTTTCGACGGCCTGTTCTGTCGGAAGCTGGTCTAAAACCTCCGCGTTGATCGCTCGCAGTTCCTCCGCAGAGAGCATTAGCCCGTCCCTTCTTGCTCCGCCGGGCGGCGAAGAAAAGAACTCCGCCACGCGAGGCGGAATGCCCGGCTCGTCAATGAGTACCAGCTCCACCCGGTTCAAATTCTCGGCCTGATCCGGGGATGGCAGATTCAGCGGCGCGGAAGAGGCCAGGGTGACATAACCGCCATCCGCTCCACGCAAGGCGAGCTCGGCAACCAGGGTCTTGACAGAGTCCGGGGTTTCCAGGTACCGGTACCCGTTCAGACCAGCCACTTCCAGCTCGAATCTTAACCCCGGAATAGAGCCTGCCATGGTCGTACAAAGTGCGTCGTGCAGCCTCAGCACAAGGGTTTCCCGGCTTTCTTCGATCAAACCCGCCACCCTCCTCGCCGTGTCCAGGTCCTCTGGATCTATATGCCAGTATATGTGGGCATGACAGGGTCCATCATCCATCATGGACACCATGGTTTCCATGGCCTGTATGCCCGTGGCCTGATGGGATACCTCTGCAGCTTTCGCTTGTGGCTTCTCCTGAGAGCAGACCTGTCCATTTACCCCAGTTCCGCCACCGGACAACCTGCCTGCCCGCGGCTTTTGTGTGGCCCCTGGCGGTGATTTCAGGCCGTTAATTTTGCTCTTTTTCATGGGGCACACCTGTGGTCGTAAAGGGGCCAAAGCAAGCCATCTCACTAAGGACTGCGGATATAGTTGTAGATATTTAGATAGTCCTGTGCCGGGCGTGCCCAGGAATAGTCGCAGTGCATACCCTGCACCATCAGCTGCCGGAAGTCATCGGAGTGATGGCGCCAGAGACCGATGGCACGGTGCATGGCCGATTCAAGGCCGGTTTCGTCTGTCTGGTGAAATACATAGCCATTGCGCTGCTCCACCGGCCTGTCCGAATAATCCTTGTCGAATACAGTATCGACCAAGCCGCCCACCGCGCGAACGATGGGTACGGTGCCATATTTCAGGGCGATCAGCTGGGTCAGCCCACAGGGCTCGAACATGCTCGGCATGATGATCATATCCGCGCCGGCATAGATCAGGTGGGCCAGTTCCTCATTGAAACCAATCTCCAGGTGACAGTCTGGGTTGTCATTGAAATGGTGCTTGAGATGCCGAAATTCCCGGTCGATGTCCGGATCGGGGCTCGACCCGAGCATCACGAACTGCGCATCGTTTGCGAGGGCATAGTGGAGACCATGGCGTATCAGGTGCACCCCTTTCTGGGCGTCTAAACGCCCCACATAAGCGATGACCGGCTTGTATTCTTT
>JAHEHQ010000139.1:0-3644 GCA_024644505.1 Gammaproteobacteria bacterium | reverse complement strand
GCGGTCACACAGGGCTGCTTTGTTATCGTATTTTTTCTCTACTGCATTCACGCTGTATTGGGCCGGGATTAGTTCATCGATCTCTGGATTCCAGACGTCGTAGTCCAGGCCGTTCAGAATGCCGCCGAACTTCCCTTGATGAAAGTTCAGGACATGGCCAAGGCCATGTCCCTGATCCGTGTGCATCACCTCCTGTGCGTGCTGCGGGGAAACGGTGGTTACGAAGTTCGAATAAACCGTCCCGCCTTTCATGAGGTTTACCGCAGCGTGATTATGATCGTCCTGCAGTCGGTTCTGTTGGAACAATTGTTGCGGGTTGGGCAGGCCGGCGGCATACAAGATATGGTCACCTGTCACCCCTTGATGTTTAAAATTGTGGACGGTGTAGCAGACGCGCTGATTCGTCATGCCGCTATGCTGATAGAGCTCATACAGCAATACCGGAACCAGTCCTGTCTGCCAGTCGTGGCAGTGAATAACGTCCGGTCGGCGGTTGTCTTTGAGCATGAATTCCAATGCCGCCTTGCTGAAGAAGGCAAAACGCTCAGCATCGTCATGGAAGCCGTAATACTGCCCCCGTTCAAAAAAACGGTCTTCGGAATGAGGCTCTATGAAAAAACACTTTCGCCCCTGTACGAAGCCAAACCAGACATCGCACCGGATGGCTCCGCCGTGCCAGGGTACCCACAGATCGCGATAAGTGATGTGCAGACCCCAGACATGGTCATAGCGCATGCAATCGTACTTGGGCAGTATTATCTGGACGTCGTTGCCCCTTATCTCCAACTCTCTGGAGAGCCCGAAGACCACATCAGCCAACCCCCCCACTTTTGCTACGGGGGCGCATTCAGCAGAAACCATTAGGATATACATATCAGGTCAAATCAGAACTTTAGCGGCAAGCCGCATGTGGCAAAAAAACGTCATGGATTTCTGTGCGTGAGCATCACCAGCACTTGTCCGGGCCGCAAATCGTAGGCAAACGGCGCGGGCAGGTATTCTATAGTGTATTCAGGTGAAACATCCACTAACGGCGTCCCCGCCTGAACAAAGGAATCCAGCCTCTCGGTATAAAAGCGCTGGTGATGCCAAGGGTCTTTGTTGAGGACTATCAGAGCTTCTTCTGAGGCCTCGATCGAAGCCTTCCATAATACCAGGATGGCAGGGTTTTCATAGCCGATAACCTGAGTGGGGCAGTCGTGCTGGAAGGTCACATAGTGTCGTTTAATGGCGTTGACGTCCCGGATAAACCCGCACAGGTCGATGGCCGGCTCTTCCCAATCCTGCGGTTGTGTCTCGACCACGTGCAACCGCCTCCTTAAGCCAAACTCAAAGCCCATGGGGATCATAACCCCAGCGGAAAACAGCGCGCTGAACAGATAGCGTTGCTTCATGGCCGCGAGATTTCCGCGGGTTTCCTCGAATAGCCTCTCAGTATCGTGGCTCTCAGGAAAGCTGATGGACGGTGCGCTGTCCCGAATCAGGTTGTACTGCTCCATCAACCAAGGGCTCTTAAAGTCCCACCATTTCGAGCTATTATATACGTAATCGAAGCCGGCCTCTGCAGTTTTGCGGGTCCTGTCGGGGGTGCACCCCAGGGTCTCTGCAACAAACAGAACATCCGGATACTGTGTCTTTACTTCACCGATCAACCGCTGCCACAGATGGTGTGGGAGCTGGTAGGCGGCATCGCAGCGAAAACCCGTGAATCCCAGTTGGATCAGATATTCGACAATTTCGTAGACATAACGGTAGAGCTCTTCGGGGGCTGAGCTGTGGCGATGATCGAACTGGGCCAGGTCGCGCCATACCACCGTTTTGCCGTCTTCATTGCAAGAGGGGTGGGCGACACGCCCGTCGGACTCGTGGACAAACCACTCCGGATGTTGCCGGACCAGATTGGAATCCGCCGCGCAGTGGTTGATGACCAGATCAACCATCATGCGCAATCCCTTTGCCTCAGCAAAATTGACCGCATGGCGTAACTGTCGCTCAGGGCTCAGGGATGAGGAGGTGTCATCGAGCTTGGTATTGAGCTGAAAATAATCGGTGATAGAGTACAGACTTCCAGACCTACCCGGTTGCTGCACAGGATTAACGAAGATCCAGTCAAAACCCATATCAGCTGCCCGCTCGATATGGGGCTGCCAGCCAGTGAATTTCCCAGCCAGCAAGGGGAACAGATTGTATATTCTCACGCAGTCTCCATGAAGATGCTTGCCATTGACGAATAGCAGTCAGTCTCGGCCCGTTCCCGCCAACCAAGCCCCAGCGGCGGAGGCTATTTCGCATGTGAGAATCGGCGATGCTTGCAACCGAGGTCCATAAGAGATCGACCTGCCATTACGGCAACGGAATCTTACGTCTGCCTGTTGTTTGTTTGGTATATTATCGCAAACCAGTGCTTTCATCGCCGAATCCAATCTTTTTATGCTTATCGCTGCGGATTTGGGCAACACAGGTCTGTTAACACTGCCCACATGGATACCTTTCACGCCACCGTACTGAACCTGCATCAACCCCCGGGCAATCCTGAGGAGCTGCCGGATAAGAACGAATGGGAGGCCCGGGAAAGAGACAATCCCCGAGCCGACCGTCGATTCCGGCACCACAGCGAGGCCTGATATGAGTGTTCGGGAACTTCTGGTTACGCCGCGGATGGATTAATCTGACTTTCCTTAGCTTAATAAACGGTAGTAAGCGCTTGGAGCAATTCGATCCGCCCTCTAGCCTGATTCTAATGGTAAATAAACCGGACAAGCCAATGACCAGCCCAAAAATCGATCAGCATTTACGTAAGATCCTGGAAGCCAGGCATCATGATCCTTTCTCTGTGTTGGGCCGACACAAACATGGAAAACAAACCGTAGTGCGGGCCCATATCCCCAACTGTGCTCAGATAACGATCGCCGAGGGGGAACACGCCATGCAGCGTATCCCGGATACGGATATCTTCGAATGGCGGGGTGATGCGGGTCAGCTACCTGAACACTACCGACTGATCTGGCGGGATAAGGATCAACACGAGCACATTACCCATGATCCCTATGATTTCCCCCCGCAGCTGTCCGACTTTGACCTTCACCTCTTCGGTGAAGGCAAACACTGGCATGCCCACCGTATCCTGGGCGCGCATCCCAAGGTGGTAGACGATGTAGCCGGGGTTTTGTTCGCGGTATGGGCTCCAAATGCGGAACGCGTCAGTGTGGCGGGGGATTTCAACCGCTGGGATGGGCGTATCCACCCGATGCGGGTGCGTGGCGACAGCGGCGTATGGGAGCTATTCATCCCCGATTTGAAACCGGGCG
Organism: Gammaproteobacteria bacterium; assembly: GCA_024644505.1. GTDB lineage: Bacteria > Pseudomonadota > Gammaproteobacteria > Chromatiales > Chromatiaceae > JAHEHQ01. The sequence goes on along the minus strand of JAHEHQ010000139.1, from coordinate 336 downwards.
CCCTCTACAAATTTGAGATTCGCAACCGCAACAGTGGTGAGATCTTTCTGAAATCCGACCCATACGGCCAAGCCTTTGAGCAACGCCCACAAACAGCCTCCATCGTGGTCGACGAGTCGCCGTTTAACTGGCATGACCAGGATTGGATGGCCAAGCGGGAAAAGGCGGATTGGCTTCACGCCCCCCTGTCCATCTACGAGGTCCATCTCGGTTCCAGGCAAAGGGGGTTCGAGGGTGAGTTTCTCAACTACCGGGAATTGGCGAAACGCCTGGTCGACTATGTGCAGGAGATGGGTTTCACGCATATTGAACTGATGCCTATTACCGAGCACCCCT
>JAHEHQ010000138.1 GCA_024644505.1 Gammaproteobacteria bacterium | reverse complement strand
GCGCTGCAGTCGCTGACCGACCTCGGCGATGACATCAGCCAGGTCTGGATTGTCGCCCAGGACTTCCCGGATAAATGCGAGGTCAAGTTTGACACCAAGATCAATTGCGATCGCGACAGCAATACCCTTGTCGTGGGTGCCTGATGTAGAATCACCGACCCGCGCGCATGGCTCGGCTCAGGAGCCCTTGTTCGGTAAATCTCTGGAGAGGTGGCTGAGCGGTTGAAAGCGCACGATTCGAAATCGTGTGAGGGCTTATACCCCTCCGAGGGTTCGAATCCCTCCCTCTCCGCCAATTTTTCAATAAAAACAAATAAATAGCGTTTCTAAGAAACCCTCGGTACGGTTGCATTGTTCAGGCGCAATACCTTGGTAAATCAGCATGTTAGTTTTTTCTACATGGTCGAATGCCGCAGTTTTTAGCAGCCGGTTAGACACGATTTAAGGCATCGTTCCTTGGTGGGCCGCAACTAGGGCAACCAGACTTCTCTCTTGCCATTTTGTGGTGTTAACTTCGCCAGGCAAGCTATCAGGTAGTTACCGATCTCGAGAGGCTTCCGGTCGTCCCAGCCCCGACAGTAACTGGTAAATTACGATCCATTTGGCCGGAAAGACGGCCGAGTCAAAGAGATCTTCACAATTCGGTTGTATAGCCCTGAATCTTGAAATCCTCCGCCTTATCCTCAAGTGATCGCGAAGCCATCCTGCGCCGAGCGATCATTCGCGCCATACCAGAGTACTACGCCTGGCCGGAGACGGAACGGGAGCGGTATAGATTGAGTGTCCCCAAGGAGCAGGATTTTCTCATCCGCCAGGCGGTGCTGCGGTCCCTTTTTGGTATTGAGGTTGAAACGGAAGAGGGTTTGAACGAGGTCATGAAGGGGTTCGACGATGAACAGTATCTGCTGCTGAACAGTACGCTCTTAGCTTTTCAGGGCATCGGCGAAGATGACTTCTTTCTGAACGAGTGGCTGGCGGACGGCGTTACGCTGCTTGATTTTGAGACGATCGGTGACTATGCCCGGGATGACCATGAGTTCCAGGAGCAGGCCCGAAAAAAGGAAGACCCGACGTACGAGATCCGGTCTTATCGAGGCGATCTTCAAACGTGTTGGGGGAGGCTGAATGTCGATGGCGAATTCCACTACGCCACGCTCGTCTCTCTGGCCAGACATCTTTCAGATGCCCTCGACGAGACGGGGGTGGAGCAGATCGAGACACTCATCCCACACAAGTATGTAGAGGGGAAAAACCACGGAAAGCGGGAGCAGGGCGGCATGCTGTGGGATTACCGGGTGGATGCCGGCGGCATGGAACCGCAGTTACACGAGCTGCGGCATCGATACTATCAATACCTCCGCGATTGCCATGCTCGCCTGCTCGATCGATTCGACGAATATGCCATGCAACGCGTCTACATCCGGCGCAAGCAACGAGACCTCGAACCTCATATCGAGTTCATTTTCTCTGACAAGAGCGCACTCGATCCTGTTCGATTCAGGCACTTCTTCAGCGACTGCCGGCGTATTGCCGGCGAAGTTTCTGAGCTTGCGGGATTTATCGAACAGGAAAGAAAGGCGGCGGTGGAATATCTGCAAGCACAGTACTCGGACATACAGCAGAACTTCGATCCCTCGGTGGTGCCGCTACGGAAGAAAAGAAAGATCGTTTTGGCCGATGGCGCTTTGGAGGATCTACCCTAACCAGATGGTCTGGCTTCCTAAATGATCATATAAGGACGGTGCTTTTCCCCGGCATCAGTGCGGAGGTATGCAACTTGAAGTCTTCATGTTGCCGTAGCAGAGGTGTTGAACCACAATCGGTCACACGGCATTCCGGTTTTCCTTTGGGACACTGGTTGTAGCTGCAGAGGCGCCCCAGGTAGCGATCACTGCCAGGCTTCATGATGAAAATGTCGACCTGGTGATGGGCCACACCGATTCGCTGCTTTTGCCACAGTTTGTTCAGTGCTTTGGAGCGGGCCTTCTGCAGGGCTCGCAGACAGTCAGAATCACTTAACCAGACCGCCAAGTCTATATCCTTACACTCATGTAACATGAGGACGCCGGCACGCCGATATTGACGATAGCGTGGTTTCTCTTCCCGCAGTGGGCAGGCGACAGAGCCGAACAACACCACTCTTTCCACCCCTGTTATCTGCCCGCATGCCTGTGCGACATATCGGGCGGCCAAGCGGAAGTCATCCTGCCGTTTTCGTGCGCGTTGATTTTCGCGCCAGATCTCCCGGTACATGGGGGGCTCAGACAATCCCAGTGGGTCATCATCGTCCCACAAAGCACCGGCATACTCGTCCCAGTCCGTTATCGGCGGGTGCGGGGAGTTGTCACTGTTCCCCGTCAGTCCAGGTCCGCCGGCGTAGACTTGTAGTGGAACAAGGGCATCTGCAGCGTGCTTACGCTTGGGAGTCTGTGAGGTATGGCGTTTCGTTACAGGGGGTTTGCCGGTCTTTCCCTCATACAGTTTGTGGATCCACTGCTTGACCGGCAACTTCCAACGCTGGTTCGGTGAAGGGATGTTTTTGATCAGGGAGCGGGGATTGAGGCCCACCTCCTTGGCCATTCGGATATCCTCCAGATTGAGACGGCAACGCCGTTTGGCCTCGGCCCATAGCCGATCCTGCTTCAAACCGAGTTGTATCTTTTTGGTCACCGTTACCTTTCGAGAAGTACTGACTGTCAGAAGTTCTTCGACGATTCCAGGAGCGAGGCAGCTTGCGAAAGGAGACGGTCGCTTTGTGCGAGTAGTGCATCTCCCTGGGATTCATCCCACTCGGACTGGTTTTCTCGCAGATGCGTGACCAGAGATAAGGTTTCAACAGGAACAAGGCTTGTTTTTACCAGCACTGAGTCAATCAGGTCCGGTTCAGGCGGCGTCTCGCTGTTGTGACCTTGCCAGACGACAAGTGCCCGCAAGGCAGCCTCCACGGCGTCACGGATCGGTGGGATGGCCTCCACCGAAAAGCCACCGTCGATGAGCACTTTCGCCATGCGGCGTTGATGTTCACCCCGGGTCAGATGTGCGCGGGCCTCGGCCAGCCGTTTTTGCGGTTCGTGGTCTTTCGGTTTGTCTGTGGTTTGATACAGCGTCCTGGCTTTCTCCTGATTGGCACTCAGGACGCCGGCGTCGATCAGCTGCTGGATGGTTGCGAAGGCGTCCGGATCCAGCAGCTGCAGCTGCGGCGTCTGCTTGGGAAACAACGCTTTCAGTTGATCAGTAAGCGCGCTCTGCAGCGCGTCATTGATCGGGTCCGCCACGACCAGTAGGGTGCGTCGCTCGCCTTCACCGTGCAGCTCCATCCGTTCCAGTTGATGAATCCACCGGGAAAGAATCTCGTCCCGCAACCGGTCATGGGAATCGCTGGCCGACATTGAAGGTCCTTTTTCATCTCCAGGCATCAGGGCATCGAGCCGTTCGAGAAAGGCGGCCCGACCGGAGGGCAGGGCCATCTCGTTTTTGCCCTTGCCATCCACCACGCCTTCGGCCAGGGCGCGTTTCTGCTCCAGCAGAGAGAGCATGCGGTGTTCGATGGAGTGTTCGGATACCAGATTGATCACCTGCACTGATTTTTTTTGGTGCTTGCGCCAGGCGCGGGCGATGCGCTGCTCCAGCTTGGCTGGGTTCCAGGGCATGTCCAGATTGATCACCACATCGGCCACCTGCAGGTTGAGCCCCACGGAGCCCGAGTCGGTGGAGAGGAACAGTCGACAATCGGGATCGTTCTTAAAACGCCGGATCTCCGCGCGGCGTTGCGGTTGCGGGACCGTGCCGGTATGCCAGGCGTGGCCCAGTCCCATCTCATCGGCCTGAACGCGGACCAGTTGCAGCATTCGCTCCCATTCGGAAAAGATGATGATCTTGTGATCGCCATCCTCCATGAGCTCCTGAAGTATGTTGCCGAGCTCCTTCAGTTTGGGCGAGATGCGGCAATCCGGGTCCAGAATATAGGGCGTATCGCACAGCATGCGCATGCAGGCAAGATACTGCTGTAGCCGCTCCATCTCCTCTTTGCGTAACGGCCGCTTCCTGGCCATGGTGGCAAGGCGCGCCACCTTGGCTTCGTACTCTTCGTATCTCAGCGCCTGCTCTTTGTGCATGGGGACAAAATAGGTGTTGACCGTGCGGCCTGGCAGTTCTCCCTCCACGTCTTCTTTGCGTCGGCGCAGCAGGATGGGCTGTAGCCGTTCATGCAGCCGATTGAGGTTCTTGTAGCCGATGGCGCGGCCTTTCTCGTCCAGCTGGTAGAAGTCACGGTTGAAGCGGAACAGGGGGCCTAAGAGTAGAGGGTCGAGGAATTGGGTGATGGAGTAGATCTCGTCGATCCGGTTTTCCACCGGGGTGCCGGTCAGCACAAAGGCGTAGGGGCTTTGCAGCCGCTTGACCGAGGCGGCGGTCTTGGTCTGCCAGTTCTTGATGCGCTGGGCCTCATCCAGAATGATGACGTCTGGCATCAGGGTTGTGTTGATCTCCTCCACGTCCGGCCGGATCTGTTCGTAGTTGGCGAGAAAGAAGAAGGCGCTTTTTTTGTATTGTTGCAAGCGCTTGGCGCGCGGTCCCTGGACGATATGCGAAGGCAGGTCGGTGAACTTGCCGATCTGCTCCTCCCATTCACCCTTGAGCGAAGCGGGAGAGATCACCAGCACCCGCCGGATGTCCCGGGTGCGGCGCAGCAGCTCACAGGCGGCAATGGCCTGGACCGTTTTGCCCAGGCCCATTTCATCGGCCAGCAGGGCGCGGCTGGTAAATGCCAGGTGAAGCATCCCTTCTTGCTGATAGGGATAGAGCCGGTGCTTGACCAGGTCCAGGCTCATGTTGCCCGTTGTCACCTCGGTCTCGAAGTGCTGGCGGCTTCGGTGTTGCTGTTCCTGCCTGTCCAGTGTCTCGAGCCAGGTATTAAGTTCATTTGAAACCCGGATCTTGCGTCGGACTGCCGCGTGAGAGGCATTGATTGCCCGCTGCATGGCGGGTAGTTTGTTCAGCGGTTCCCCTACCAGGGTATTATCATCTCCGAACAAGGGGGCGAGGAGATCCCTTGCCTTGGAGCGGCGGGAGCCACCCCTTGGCCACTCTATTCGGACTTGCTGATCCCGCCGGTCTAGAAAGATTTCGATGTACGGGCTGCCCTTGTTCGCTGCATGTTTGAAAGTGCGCTTGCGCCTGTATTGGAGCCGGTTCAGCGTTGCCTCGATATGCTTGCAGGTGCCCAGGCCGTTGATGCGGTGGTCGGGACAGTTGCAGCTATTGACTAGATCTGTAAGCGAGCGAATCTCGACACGATAGGTTTGTCCGCCGTCTGAGCCGACTTGATAGCTACCGAAAAAATCATCGCCTTGCGGCAGGGGTTCAATCTGGAACGCCTCAGTGGCGCCGCGCGCACGGCGGCGTTCGATCTCATCGGCGTCAGTGGTAAGCCATCCTGTTGAGTCCGGTTGTCTGTTTGAAAATTTTTTGTGTTTCCTTGTGTTCGGCATAATAGAAGCAAATAGAGTCAGAAGGATTTCAACGATAGAAACAGGCGTTTGCCCTCCGACGCAAGATGGGCAAACCCATATTGCATGTAAAAGGACTCGGCCTGTTCATTGATGGCGTCTACCACTATGGCGTAGATTCCGATATCGCTGCTGATGGCCAAGGTTCGCTTAATCGCGTTGGACAAAAGCACTTTGCCAATTCCCTTGCCCTGCGCAGAGACGTCTACGGCCAGTCGACCAATAAGAGCAGCCGGTATCGGGTGCTTGGGCAATTTCTTGGCGAGGTTTTCTGGTAAGACCGACAGATCAATGGAAAGGGTACTTAGCGTGTAATAGCCCAACACTCTTGTTTCGTCTTGGCGACTGCGGACAACGAACACACGGCTGACCCGGCGTTTCATATCCTGGTTGGCCTGGTGTTTCAGGTAGCGATCCAGGGACTCAATACCACAGTTGAAAGCGGTCCTGTTGTGGTTTCGGTTCAGTGACTCAATGACGAGTTCGCTTCTGGAACTCATTTAGAGTCTACGCGGCGATCATGCTCAACCAAGGCTTCAGTCAGCTTTTTGTTGAACCTGACTGGTTTGGCCAGTGCATCGAAAAAACGCTGAGCATCTTGTTCGTTGAGTTGGATGGACTCGTGCTCATGAATGGTTTTTTCGGCGCTCGCCAGAGCGCTGGACAAAATGAAGCTGCTGACGGTCTTACCCTCGAAGGTTGCCGCGCGCTCAATAAGATTTTTGGCACTTTGTTTCAGGCGCAGGTTAATACGCTCGTTTTTGGTGGCCGAGACGGTCATGTTGCACTCCTGAATTGCGACCGGTAACGATGCCATAAATGTACGTCAAAACGGTGCCTTGTTCAACCATCTTGCTTGTGCTGGTTCCAGGCATTGCTGACAACAGTGGCAATTGATTACAGCATGCAATCTCGGCAGCGATAGACATGATCTAGACACGATGCCTCTATAACCTATTGATAAATATGAAAACACCGAAGGTTCGAATCCCTCCCTCTCCGCCATTTGATAGACATAAGTGACTGAAAACAAAGAAGTAACACGCAGGAGCTCGCAGTCTACCCCTGTTTGCGTTTTCGATAGGCACAAAGACCCGCGCTCTGTGGGGGACAAGGGGCTTGCAACCCTGCGTCATTCTCTAAGACTGACACCGCATAAGGGTGGTATTGGCTGCTTTTCACCAACATCGTTGTTTCTATGCTTATTAGCTCCGTGTTTCTCATTCGCTTGAATTGTGCCCCGCAAGGTGGCGGGGCTGTTGGAGACGCACTAGCCGAACAGGATTGCCGCGATTGCCTTGTCGGCCGCTATCAGTTCTGCACTTCTAGAAGCTGCAGCGTTTCTGCGGTGTTGTTTGCCGTATCGAGGATCGCACTTCCATGCTGGGCATTGGCGGTGACAACTA
>JAHEHQ010000137.1 GCA_024644505.1 Gammaproteobacteria bacterium | reverse complement strand
GTCAAAGCGACCAGCGGGCGGCGCAAGAGGTGCTGTTACTGAAGGACGACATCCGGGATTTCGCCGACCGGCTCTTCGAGCGCCACGCCAAACGCCTGCATAGTGATGACCCCAGGTACCTGCAGCGAGTTCGCCTGATGATGACCTTTATCGAGCAGCTGCGTCACCTGTACACGTTGACAAAACGTAGTGCGAAAACGCAGTTGCCACTCGAGGTGTCGCGACAGGAGGCTTGAGCGTGCAGTTGATACGGCACCCTGATGAATTGAGAATTCCGCTCGTTGGGCGCTGAAGATGTCCAGGGCCTGTTCAGCAGGACCGCACCTGTGGCTGAGCAGACGTGGGAGTACGGCATCGATGAAGCAAAGATAGGTGATATGTGTGCTACGGCCGGATATGGGTAAGATGCAAATCAACTAACTCCTCGGAAAACTCGGAAAAATCACGCAGAGCATCGATTTTCACGATGGTTAGAAATGATACAGAACAAGAAAAGCGTCTGGGAAATTGCAGGATTGCCCGGATTATTTGTTAAACTCTGGTGAACCCCATCTATCATGGCGCTGGCGGATTATCTACCTGGTGAGTTGTTTTAAGTGGATGTACCTAAATTCAAATCGGGAATAACAGGCATCGCCCTGGTCTGTATGCTTGCAACCAGTCTCGGCGCGATCTCGGCGAATCCATTGGTAAGCGAGGAGACCGGCAGGTTAATGGCGGAACTGGTGCGAACATCCCAGGAATACGACCTCTACAACGCGCGCTGCCGTGGTAATGCCGCGTCGACCAAAACCGAGAACAGCAATAGGCTGTTTCTTTCCAAGTACAGGCTCACAGTAAATCAGGTAATCAATCTCTACATCGGCAAAGATGATCGTGCTGAAAGAGCCGCGATGGAGCAGGACTTCTTGCAAAAGCTAAGCCTGATGGGAGGCTGCAGGATGGCGAAAAAGAAAGGTATACAGAAAGAATTGGATCAAAATTATCGACAATTGTTTGAACAAATATCGAACCTGCCTTGAGCCCTTTCCTTGGACGGTGGCTCAAGGGGTTACCCGACTGTTGCGCTGAATTTTCAATGCTTTAGAAATGTGCATGAGGCCAGGGGTGTTGATTTGCGCTCAATATTGAACTAGTTAGTGTCCGTCCAGAAACACACGTTTTCCCGAAACCACGTCATCCCGGCGAATGCCGGGATCCAGGGAATTCAGCACCTTACTGGATTCCGGCATTCGCCGGGATGACGGAAGGTGCTATTCCCGGACAGGCACTACTTAGACGCCCGAACTCTGTTGTTCAACACCCTTAAACAACAAGCTTGGCGATTATAGTACGGGGTGTAAACCGCCACGGGACCCCGAATGCAGAGCTTGGAAGGTCCCCAGAAAGCCAGAAAACCTTCTGCAGTATACCGATCACCTTCATTGACTGAGTTCCATCAACTGTTCATAAAGTCTGCTGGATACCTCTATCCCCCTTTGTCTGGCAAGTTCCCGGTTTTGTAAACGCCGCTGCCCAGGCAACCGTGTACCGGGTTGATCCAGTACCGCTGCCAGTAATATCTCCAGTCGATCGAAATAACAGCCTGATGAAAGTGTTCCTGGCTCGAAACCGATAAGCAGCTGCCCCACGCCGGGTGGCGGCCCTTCCGGACTAAAAAAAGAGCTGGCTTCAAAACCAAAGTTTGCATTTGTCAGTGCAGCCGACAGAATTTCCACCATCAGTACCAGTGCCGCGCCCTTGGCATCGCCCATAGGCAGCATGGTACCTTCGAGGGCCGCTTTAGGATCAGTGGTCGGCCGGCCCTCGACATCCAGCGCCCAACCCTCCGGGATAGCGTCTCCACTCTCGGATGCTGTCATTACCTTGCCCCTGGCAACCTTGCTGAGGCTGAGATCAATAACCAGAGGAGGCTCGGTTTTCCGGGGCGTGGCAAAGGCAATGGGATTGGTGCCGAACACACCCCGGTTGCCGCCCCATGGCGCAATGGCTTTCGGACTGTTACCGAATATGAGACCGATCAGACCGCATTCGGCTAGTTTCTCGACATGATACCCCGCCTGACCGAAGTGGTGAGAACGAAAGATGCCGGCAGCGGCGACACCCATCTCGGGAGCCATGACCGCCAGTTCATGCCGTGCAAGGTCGAGAGCCGGAAAGGCAAACCCGCCGGCGGCGTCGACCCGAACGGCAGCACCTGCTTGCGCGACGATCCGTGGGATGGCCTGTCCATCTACCTTGCCGGAGGCCGACTGGGCGGCATACGATGACAAACGCGACAGACCATGTCCCTTTTGTCCATCCACTTCCGCGGCGACCAGGGCCTTCGCGACGCTTACGGCGTTTTCGGGGCTTGCGTTGTGACGAACAAGAATCGCGGCAGAAAGATCCTGTGCCTCGTCCATAGAAAGGGTCATCGTACTCACTGTTTGTCCTCCAGGGCATTGCGTACGTTCTCGGCCGTGACTGCACTGACCCTTACGTTCGACTCTCCGGTTACGCCAGCAATATGCGGGGTCAAGATCAGATTGGGTAAGGATGAAAAGGCCGCACCCGTTTCTGCGTCCATCGGCTCCTGAACAAAAACGTCGAGTGCAGCCCCCCCCAGGTGACCCTTTTTGAGGGCATCGATCAGCGCGGATTCCTCCACCACACCGCCGCGCGCGGTGTTGATAAGTACAGCGTCCGGCTTCATCGCGGCGAAGGCATTGGTGTCAATAATATTGTGTGTGTTCTCGGTTATCGGGACGTGCAGGCTGATGACATCGGCCTTACTCAGCAATTCAAAGAGTTCGTTCTCGCGCGCAACCTGCGCCCACGCAGGGTCATCGATATCGACAAAGGGATCATGCGCAATCACCTCCATACCAAGCGCCAGTGCACGCTGCGCTGTCTCACGCGCGATACCACCGAACCCGACCAGCCCCAGAACCTTACCCGCGATCTCCCGACCGATACTGGCCTGTCGTGGCCAATGGCCACGAATGACAGCATCGCTTGCAGCATAGGCACCCCGGAGCAAGGTCATTGCCGTTGCAATAACATACTCGGCCACGGCTGTATCGTTCGCGCCGGTAGCAGGGCAAACCCGAATCCCCAGCTTATGGCAGGCAACGACATCGATGTTGTCAAGCCCGACGCCCAGGCGACCCACCACACGCAGTGCCGGTGCCGCCTGCAGCAGTTCACCACGAACCTGCGTCCGGTTACGCACAACCAAGGCCCGGGCAGATGCCACAGCCGCCATCAATTCCCTGCTGCGGTCCACCAGCCCCGGGTCGTAAATCACGTCGAAATCAGCGGCCAGGGAATCGACGGCCTTCTGATCCATGAATTCCGATATCACGATATCAGCCACGACCGGCCTCCTTGGTCTGGTAACACACGGGGAGAAACCGGTTCACTCGAACAAGCTGCCGACCGGTAGCGGCACCAACAGAAGTTCGGCAAACAGAAAATAGAATCCGACGACGAATGCTGTGCACACGAGGGGATACACAAGCTTTCTAAACCTTGTCCATGGATCATACATGGCGATGACCATGATGGACAGAAAGGCCATCAGGCCGGATGCGATGAAGCCCAGCCATGGCATCAAGGCGGTACTCACAAGCATCGCTGCGACCAGGCAAACGCGCCTGACTGTCGAGGCCCCGGGAGCCGGGACACCCCCGTTGCCCGATTCGGGCCGAATCAGATTCCAGGCTATCAGCAGGACACAGAATGCGATCATCGCGATCGCGACGGTGCGCGGAAACACGAAGGAATCCGAATCCACCATGCGGGTCGTATCCCACAACGCTATCACGGCGACCAGGATGAACACGGCGGCCGTGACCATGCCACCGACATCGCGCCGCGCAACATTCGCTTTGGGATCAGTCTGCACTGACTTTCCGCCTCCGGCCGATCCAACGTGCGCGGATCAGCGGGTAGAAGAGGGACAACCCGATGAAAGCGATAATGGCCAGGCTGATCGGTCGCCCGAAGAACATACTGAACAGTTCTTCGGTGGCCGCACCGATCGTCCAGGCCTGAACGAAGCCCTGCTCCGCAATTCTTCCCAGGATGAGCCCCAGAACGATGGGAGAAGGACTGTAACCCATACGGTTCAGGACCCAACCGATGACGCCCAGTGTAATCATGATGATCACGTCGGAGATGCTGTTTCGGATCGAGTAGGTCCCGATTATCGTCATGAACGCTACCGTGGGCACCAGCATCGCTTTAGGAACGGTGACGATGGTTTTATACGCATAACGTCCGATCACCAGACCAGTCGGCAGCATCAGGACCGTGGCCAGGAACAGGCCGTAAATGAACGTGTAAACGATCGAACCTTCCTGGGTGAAGAGGTTCGGGCCGGTTCGCACGCCTTGAATCAACAATGCACCCAGGATAACCGCATCCGGCGGCGTACCGGGAATGCCGAGAACCAGCGTCGGAATGAAACCACCACCGACCGTCGCATTGTTAGCGGATTCCGTTGCCTGCACGCCCTCGGGCTCACCGGTTCCGAAGTGTTCCGTTCGCTTGGAGGCGCGCCGCGCCTCGGAGTAAGCCACCAACCCGGCAATGGAGCCGCCCGCACCCGGCAGGATACCCACCAGAGTTCCGATGACGGAGCTTCGGATCAGGTTGAACTTGTACTTCCAGGAAATGCGCAACGATTCCAGCAGGCGGAAGCCCTTGGGCTGGTGGGTAACCTTCAGATGCCTGTCCGGGGTGGCAACCAGGTCGATAAGCACCGGGATGCAGTACAGACCGATTAAGGCCGAGACCGTTTCAATGCCACCCAGTAACACCTGGCTTCCGAAGGTGAAACGTACGTCAGCGCTGATTTCTGCGACCCCGATGCTCGAAAGCAGCAGACCAAAGCACGCTCCGATCAAACCCTTCAGGAGATTACCTTCGGAAAGCGCCGAGATCAGCGTCAACCCGAATATGGCGAGCCAGAAATACTCCACCGGACCGAACGCGAGCGCAACCTCGGCCAGGGGTGGGGCAAGTCCCAGCAGAAAGGCGGCACCAACGAGCCCTCCCGTAACCGAGGCCAGGCAGGCCAGCGTAACCGCCAGGTCTCCGTCGCCCCGCTTGGCCATGGGGAAACCATCGAAGGTGGTCGCAATCGCCGAGGGCGTACCGGGGGTGTTGAGCAGGATCGCCGCATACGCGCCCCCGTAGATCGCACCGGTGTAGATGGCCCCCATCAGGATCAGCGCCGATGCCGGGGGCATCGAGAAAGTGATAGGGACCAGTACGGCTACCGCCATGGTGGCGGTAAGCCCCGGCAGCGAACCGATGATCGTACCGGCTATCACGCCGCCCAGGGCGAGCATGATGTTCGTCAGCGTCAGGGCTTCCAGCAGGTACTCGATGCCCGGCATGTCTCGGCCTCTCTGGTATTTCTTTCACTTCCCCTCACCCCGTCCCTCTCCGCTGGAGAGGGGTGGGTGGTCTTCTGAGGGGAACGTTTACGGTCGGCGACTATCTGATGACGCCTGCCTCTGTTGCAGCCTCGATATAAACCTTTGCCTGTGCGTCGATAAAGCCCTTGTAGTCCTTGTAATCAACATCCAGCAACGCCATGCCGTCGTTCTCCATGCGCCTGCGGAACTCCGGATCGGCATTGATTTGAGCGATTTGCTCGGAAAGCTTTGCGCGAATCGGCTCAGGTGTGGATTTCGGTACCGCTATACCGCGATACGCGCCCGATACCAGATCGAAGCCGAGTTCCTTGAATGTGGGCACGTCGGGGAACTTCGGATGCCGTTTTTCCATCGCCACGGCCAGCAGACGCACCTTGCCTTCATGCTTGGCGCCGACCGAGGTGTAACCCCACTCCGCTTTGACCTGACTACCCAGGAGCGCTGTCACGGCCTTGCCGGTACCCTTGAAGGCCACGTAGGTCGTCTTTACACCGGCCATCTGGTCGAAGCGAATCTGCGCGAGATGGTTGGCCGTGCCCTTGCCCGAGCCCGACAAGGTCAGTTTTCCCGGGTTCTCCTTGGCGTAATCGATGACGTCCTGAAGCGTTTTGAACGGACTGTCAGCCGTCACCACGAGCGCATCCGGCGTATAGTGGAACATGTAAACGCCCGCGATGTCCTCGGTAGCGAAGCCAACATCCTTTTGCCTGGGCTTGACAATGATGTGAGGCAGGTTGATACCCATGATTGTATAGCCGTCGCCCTTCATGCCGTTGAGCTGGGACCAACCGACCGCTCCGCCTCCCCCGGGCTTGTAGGAGATGACGAGATCCTCATTGAACATCTTCTTGAAGAAGGGCTGCTGGTGGCGGGCCGTGATATCCGATTCACCGCCGGGCCCGAAGGGTATGATGTAGTTTACGGGCTTGTCCGGGTAACTTCCATGCCCCATTGCGAGCACCATGGAGGTGGACAATATCAGCACCGCAGCCAGTGCGGCCAAACGCATTAGTTTCATCTTAGGCTCCTCTTTCTCTGGTTATACTGGGCCTGTGACAGGGCCTCTTGTTTCATGTAACGAGCAAACTCATGCAAGTCGATCTCAAGCGCCCCGTCCGCCCTGTCTTAACGAAAAAGCCTGCTGTTAATACGGGTCGAAAGAGACACATTTTTTACTCCGCGCCGATGGGAAATCAGTGGGATATAAAAACCGGAATCTTCGCTTTCTTCAATACACTGCTGGTAACGCCGCCCACAATCGACTGGCGAAATTTGCTGTGCTCATAGGCGCCCATCACCAATAATTTGGGTTGTGCCTCCTCGAGGAACTCGAGTATACGATAGCCGACAGATTTACCCTTGCGTTTGAGAGTCACGCTTTTAGTATTTACACCGTGTCGTTGTAAGGCGGTTTCCACATCTATTCCCGGCAGTGATGTTTTGGATTGGTCGTCTTTAACCGTGATGATCGTAACCAGCTTCTTGGTCTTGAGAATCCGCATGGCGTCCGCGA
>JAHEHQ010000136.1:4236-6944 GCA_024644505.1 Gammaproteobacteria bacterium | reverse complement strand
CCGGTCAATTCGTAGACCTCTAGGGCCCTTTGTATCCGTTGGGGATCATTGGGGTGAATGCGGGCAGCGGCTTGAGGGTCCACCGCTTTCAGCCTTTCATGCATGCCCTCCCACCCCTGTGTCCGCGCATCCAGGGCCAGCCTGCTGCGGATCGCCGGATCCGCCTGGGGAAGTTCGGAAAGACCATATTGCAGAGCCCGGAAGTAGAGCATGGTACCGCCCACGAGCAGGGGAATGCGCCCCGCGGCGGTTATCGCCGCCATCTCGTCCAGGGCGTCTCCGCGAAAACGGGCCGCCGAGTAGACCTCCCGGGGATCACAGATATCGATCAGCCGGTGCGGTGCCTCGACCAGCAGCGAGGCATCCGGTTTAGCGGTGCCGATATCCATCCCCCGGTAGACCAGGGCGGAATCCACGCTGATGATGTCGCAGGGCAGGCGTCGAACCAGGTCCACGGCCAGTGAGGTCTTGCCGGAGGCCGTCGGGCCCATCAGAAAGATGGCGGTGGGTAGTGTTTTCTCAGGCTCAACGACCACGCAGGAACAGCCGGTCCAGGTCTTTCATTTCCAGGCGAGTCCAGGTAGGCCGGCCGTGGTTGCACTGGTCGCTGCGCTCTGTCGCCTCCATATCCCGCAGCAGGGCATTCATCTCCTCCAGGGTCAGACGCCGGTTCGCACGCACCGATCCGTGGCAAGCCATGGTTGCCAATACCTGGTCGATTTCCGATTCCACCCGTTTGCTGTCGCCAAAAACCACGAGATCGGAAAGCAGATCGCGTAATAACCTCTCTGGATCGGTTCCCTGCAGCAGGACGGGGATGGTCCGAATCACCAGGGACTCCGCACCCAGGCGGTCCACTTCCATGCCCAGACCGCGAAACATCTCCTGCTGGGATTCGGCCAGGTCCGCCTCCCGCCTGCTCACCGCCACGGTCACGGGAACGAGCAGCGGCTGACTGCGGATTCCGCTGTTGTGCCGGTCTTTCTTGAAGCGCTCGTAGGTTATTCTCTCGTGGGCGGCGTGCATGTCCACCAGCACCAACCCTTCGTCGTTCTCCGCGAGGATGTAGACGCCCTTCAGCTGGGCCAGCGCATAGCCAAGCGGCGGTATCAGCCCGCCCGGGCCCTGCTGAGCGGCAGACCCTGGCTCTCCGGGATGCTGTATGTCGAAACTGGGTTGATAGCCCGAACTGCGCTCGCGGATCTTGAAACGAAAAGGCTGCTGCGCTTCGGCTCCGAAAGTCACCCCCGGGGGCTGATCTGCGGTTGCGGCCACAGGGAGGATCTCGCCGGTTTCCGGATCCACCGCCTGTCCCGGCGAGGTATCCGACAGTGCGTGGTTGAGGGTACGGAAGAGAAAATCGTGCACCGTCCTGCCATCCCTGAATCTCACCTCGTGTTTCGTGGGATGGACATTGACATCCACCATGACCGGATCGATGGAAAGATACAGCACGTAAGCCGGGTGGCGGCCATGATAGAGCACGTCCCGGTAGGCCTGACGGACCGCATGGGTCACCAGTTTGTCCCGGATCGCCCGGCCGTTGACATAGAAATACTGCATGTCCCCCTGGCTGCGGGAGAAGGTGGGGTGGGCCACCCATCCCGTCAGTCGCAGCCCGGCATGGGCCTGCTCCAGATAGATGGCCTGCTCCAGAAACGCCGGACCCAGAACCTCGACCAATCGGCGCTCCTGATCCACCCGCTGCTTCGCGACCGGCAGGATCAGGGTCTCCCTGCGGTTATGCCGGAGGGAGAAGGCAACATTGAAATGCCCCAGTGCGAGTTGCCTGAGCAGGTTCTCGATATGGCCGAATTCGGTTTTCTCGGTCCTCAGGAACTTGCGTCTGGCCGGCGTATTGTAGAAGAGATCGCGCACTTCGATGCTGGTCCCCGCAGGGTGCGCAGCGGGGGATGGCTGATCGACGTCCGCGGTTCCGTCCGCCGAGACGCGCCAACCGGATTCCGAATCCGCCGCCCTGGAGCTGATGCCAAGCCGGGATACGGAGGCGATGCTTGGCAGTGCCTCGCCGCGAAACCCCATGCTCGTCACCCGCTCCAAATCGCTGAGATCCGAAATCTTGCTCGTGGCATGGCGCGCCAGGGCCAGGGCCAGGTCCTCCCTGTGGATGCCCTGACCGTCATCCTTGACACGCATTAACCTGATACCGCCCTGCTCGATCTCCACGTCGATCCGGGAGGCACCGGCATCCAGACTGTTTTCCACCAGTTCCTTGATCACCGATGCGGGGCGTTCAACCACCTCACCGGCGGCGATTTGATTGATGAGTTGAGGGGGCAGTGCGTGTATACGCATATTCCGGGGATCTTCAGAAAAACATTTCAGCGGCAAACCTTCGCCGACCAATGTTCGGGCCTGTTAACACTATACGGATACCCATCGACGGAGGCCATTTTTTCACAGGACAAGGCGCACTGAGCGCAGTGTACCTGCCGTACATAAGCGAAGGTGCAACGCAGTGATGGGGAAAAATGGCCCCGTCCCTCCGGGTTGGCTCTCCAATGAGGCCATTCGGCGTTGCACATCGCTCATTTGGAACAACCAAACTTCGCTCTGCGCGCCTTGCCTGGCCTCATTGGAGAGCCAACGCTGGGTATCCGCATAGTGTTAGCAGGCCCTAACTGTTTTCCCCGGACAATTCCCGCTCAGGTTCCGGGAATCTGTAATACCTGACCTACACGAATACG
>JAHEHQ010000136.1:0-4226 GCA_024644505.1 Gammaproteobacteria bacterium | reverse complement strand
ATTCAGGGCCTGTTAACACTATGCGGATACCCAGCGTTGGCCCTCCAATGAGGCCAGACGCCCCGAAGGAAGTGCCCTTGGGGTGCAAGGCGCGCAGAGCGAAGTTTGGCCGCTCCAAATGAGCGATGCGCAACACCGCATGGCCTCATTGGAGGGCCAACCCGAAGGGACGGGGCCATTTTTCCCCATGACCGCGTTGCACTTTCGCTTATGTACGGCAGGTACACTGCGCTCAGTGCGCCTTGTCCTGTGAAAAAATGGCCTCCGTCGATGGGTATCCGCATAGTGTTAACAGGCCCTGACTGTTTTCCCCGGACAATTCCCGCTCAGGTTCCGGGAATCTGTAACACCTGACCTACACGAATACGGTCGCCGGAAAGCCGGTTCGCGTTGCGAAGACTGGCCAAACTCACCTGGTAACGCTTGGCGATGTGCCCCAACGTATCGCCCCGTTTCGTGACGTGGCGGCGAGGTGCCTTGTCGGCGAGCAGCGTGCCCGGGGGAGAGTTACTCCTGAAATACTCGCGAATGCCCCCCATGATCGCCTTGGCCAGTTTCTGCTGGTGCTTCGGGTTTCGCAGGTTACGTTCCTCCGCGGGATTGGAAATGAAGGCAGTCTCTACCAGAATCGAAGGGACATCGGGAGATTTCAGCACCATGAATCCCGCCTGCTGCACGGAACGCTTGTGTGTCTTGCCCACCTTCTTGAGCCGACCCAGTACCTCCCCGGCTATCTCGTGGCTCGCCTGCAGTGTACCGGCCTGGGAAAGATCCAGAAGCACCGAGGCGAGCATGTCGTCCTTGTCCTCCAGTGTAACCCCGCCAACCAGGTCTGCGCTGTTTTCCCGCTCGGCCAGCCAGCGTGCCGCCTCACTGGAGGCCCCCCGCTGGGAGAGGATATAAACGGACGACCCACGCACCCTGGGGTCGCGAAAGGCATCGGCGTGAATGGATACGAACAGATCGGCCCGCTGGTCACGGGCCAGCTCCATACGCTTCCTGAGCCCCAGGTAATAATCGCCCTTCCTGATCATGACCGGTTTCATACCCTTTTCCCGGGCCACGAGATCCGCCAGCCGACGGGCTATGGCGAGAACCACTGTCTTTTCGTAGGTTCCACGCTTCCCCTTCGCACCCGGATCTTCCCCTCCATGACCCGCATCGATGGCAATCACAACATCCCGCAGCCTGCCCCTGGTGACGGCCTTCAGGGTCTTGGGCTTTTTCAACTTAGCGGATTGTCTTTCGTCGTAGAGGTCGACGACCAGGCGGTGCCCATACTGCCGGTTCGGCGTGAGTACGAAGCTTTTTGGTTTAACCGACTGTTTCAGATCCAGGACAACCCGCAGGTCTCCGTCCTTGCGGTAGGCGCTGCGTACGCTCTCGATCAACGGGTTGTTTTCGGGAATCGAGGGAAGGACACCGTTCCATTTGGCTTTCTCAATATCGATGACAAGCCTATGGGGACTCTTGAGGCTGAAAAGTGTGTGGCTGACCGGGTCGCTGGTGTCGAAAACCAGGCGTACATGATCCGGGGGTGCCCAGACCCTGAGATTCTCTATGTTTACCGGCTGTGCCACGAGCGGAAGGCTGCACAGCATCAACAGAATTACGGCGATCTTTCTCATTTTTTGACGGACCGTCGTGCTGAAATATCAACAATTCTGGGGCCAAAAATAGCACGGCTTTTACATAATTACCAGAAAATTCCTCAAGATAGCTCTGTTTATTGTAATTATTTGTTAACTTTATCCCGCAACCTGACATCCAAAGAAGCCAGAAGCCGTTCTCCTTTGGCGCTGCAAGACCGAAAACCCAGGCTCCGACCCTCGTCCCTGTAGCCGATATCAATGACAATGTCCGCATCGGGCAGCATACCCCTGCCCTGTTCGGGCCATTCGATGAGCAGCGTTGCATCCTGCGCCAGCAGGTCCCGCAAGCCCAGATACTCGAGCTCCCCGGGATCCGCAAGCCTGTACAGATCCAGATGGTAGACGACTCTGTCGCCCAGTTCATAGGGTTCCAGAAGCGTAAAGGTGGGGCTCTTGACGTTGCCCAGGTAACCCAGCCCCCTGAGAAACCCCCGGACCAGGGTCGTCTTGCCTGCCCCCAGATCTCCCTCCAAGTAAACAATTAACGACACCGGCGCATCCGCCGAGATCATTCCCCCCAACGCTTCCTGCTGCCGCGCATCCGGTACCTCCAGGGTGATCAATTAACCCTCCGGATTGATGAGTCTGCGGATCTCCGGCAGCAGATCCCCTGCCATCAGCCCCCGCTCACCGTTCCGGGCCGCCGCATCCGCGGCGGCGGCGTGCAGACAAACCCCCATTTCCGCAGCCGAATCCGGTGAAAAGCCCTGCACCATCAGACCGCCGATTATCCCTGTCAGGGTGTCACCCATGCCGCCACTGGCCATCCCGGGGTTGCCGTCGCTGCAGACCCCGGGGGGCCTGGAGGTTCCATCATTAACCAGGGTTCCCGCCCCTTTCAGTACTGTCACGCCTCCGTACTTTTCCTGCAGTCTGGCGGCCGCATCGAAGCGGTCCGACATGATATCCAGGGGTTTACACCCCAGCATGCGTGCCGCCTCGCCGGGATGGGGGGTCAACACCCAGTTATCCCGGTGCCGGGGTGCAGCGGCAAGCAGATTGAGTGCGTCGGCATCCACAACCAACGTTTTTTTCGTTTCCAGCACTGTTTCGAGCAGGGTCCGCGACCAGTCCGTCTGCGCCAGACCGGGACCGATGGCAATGGCATCCGCCCGCTCCAGCAGAGGCCCGAGATCATCTGCCGATTCCACGCCCCGGCACATCAGCTCGGGGCAGGCCACATCCAGCAGGGCTGCGTGGCCGGGGTGAGTGGCAATGCTGACCAGCCCCGCACCGGCCCTCGCCCCGGCCTCTCCGGCCAGGCGGGCAGCACCGGAAAAGCCCGCCGAGCCGCCAACCACCAGAAGATGGCCGAAGTCTCCTTTGTGAGCCGCACCCGGCCTGGGAGACAGGGTCGTTGACTGCTGCGCCCACTCGAGCCGCCTGGCTGAGAGAATCTCCTCCGAATAAATGACCGCGGGTACCGCCAGGGCGTCGAAGTGGATGTCGCCACAACAGGTCGGCCCGTCTCCCGTAAACATACCCTGTTTGAGCCCGATAAAACTGATCGTGGCCTGGGCCCTCACTGCCTCTCCCATGATGCGGCCTGTGTCAGAGTGAAGCCCTGAGGGGATATCCAGCGCCAGCACCGGTGCCGTGTGACCATTGACAGCCTCCAGCGCCTCCCGCCACCTGCCAGCCACCTCGCGCTCGAGCCCGGTCCCGAAGACCCCGTCAATGATCAGATCTGTCTGACGCGGCAATCCCTCGAACCGGTAATACTCTCCACCGGCCCTCTGATAGGCCTCCGCACTGGCCAGCGCATCCCCTTTCATCCTCGTGGGATCGCCAACCACGAGCACTCTGACCTTTAGCCCTTTCTCCAGCGCCAGACGCGCCACCACGTAGCCGTCACCACCATTGTTACCTATCCCACACAACAGCGTGATATCGTCTGCTGAAGGCCAGAGTCTGCCCATGAGTTGGAATGCGGCGGAACCCGCCCTTTCCATCAGGGTCAGACCGGGTATACCCTGACCTTCGATGGCCGCGCGATCCAGATTGCGCACTTGTTCGGCGCGGTACAGGGCATGGGGCAGTTGGTCGGTAGCAGGCATCGTTCGCATCATGTTCACAGCTCACAGACATCAATATCGTAGCAATTGTAGGGTCAAAATGACCTTCCTGTCGCGATATTCAGACGTCGCCCTCGGTTTCGAGCATTCTCCTGGTTACCTGGCAGGGATCAAGCCGGTAATCCCGCAACCGCGACAGCACCTCTCCCGATGAATCAAAAGACACCCCACACCGACATCTCGAAGTTGAGCCGCAATATCAAGGCATGGGGAGTGGAACTGGGCTTTCAGCAGGTGGGCATTTCTGATATCAACCTGGAGCAGGCCGAACAAAGGCTGGAAGCCTGGCTCGCCAGGGACTACCAGGGGGAGATGGGGTTCATGTCCCGTCATGGCCGGAAACGCAGCCGGCCGGAAACGCTGGTGCCGGGGACTCGACGCATCCTGTCCGTGAGGATGGACTATCCGGCTGCCGATGAGTTGGCGCAACGGGTGCTGGACGACCCGAAACTGGCCTATGTATCCCGCTACGCCCTCGGCCGGGACTACCACAAGCTGA
>JAHEHQ010000460.1 GCA_024644505.1 Gammaproteobacteria bacterium | reverse complement strand
GCCGCGGGAGGTCAGGTGATAGAGACTACCGGCAAACTCGATGCGCAAAGGTCTTGCCATATCCTGAAGCGTAGACTGCCTCGCTCAAATTACAAGACCTGACCCCGTTCTTTTCTTTTTCCTTTGGCCTCGCCTGATCATCCGCTTGGAAGAATTTGCTCAAGCGAGAATCGTGTAAGCCGAAAAATTCACCGATAGCCTGCATTGTGTAGTCGCCGCTCACGTACGCGGCGATGGTCGCACGGTTGCGGTCAGCATAGCAGTTCTCGTAGAAGAAAGCGGCTTGGCAAGGGCTTGCTAGCCCCCTTCGCTCACCGCTCGCGTCGCCCGAATGATTTTCCGTCCGGCGAGCACACGCGCGGCGGTGGCGAGAGTCGGGTGGGACGCGAAGGGGGCTATATCAAAGGGGAATGAGTGAAAAATCGCTTTGAGGTTACTGGATTGTTGCTGCCGGTACCTCGATTGCGGAGCGTAGGACAGAGCGGCCCGTCGGCGTCCGTGTAGGATACCTTCGGTGGCGTAACGGCCCGCTCCTCAGTCGGCCGATTCTGGGCTCAGGGCGAGCCGGCGCAGGCCGGCGGGGATCGGAGGTTGCGCAGAGCCTGCGCGAAGAGCTGCGCCCCTGGATAGCTTTCGGAGAAGGAGATCCGGATGCGGCGCACGCTCACGCGGATGCGGGCTCCGATCTTCAACAGCTTCAGGCGAATGCTCCCGCACTGGGCTTGCGCCATCTCGGTCCCCTGCAACCCCAAACGTCGCAGGGCGCACAGCAGGACGTAGGCAAACGAAGAGAAGTAGAGCCGGATCTGGTTGGCGCGCATGATCTGCGTGCTGGTGCGATCGGCGAACAGGTCCAGCTGTTGCTCTTTGATCCGATTCTCCATATCGCCCCTGGCGCAGTACAGATCCTCATAGAGGGTGCGGGCATCGGCGCGCTGCGCCGATAGGGAAGTGACCACGAAACGCGGATTAGCGCCCTTGGCCAGATGCTCGGCCTTGGCCACGACGCGTCGCGCGCGCGACCAGCTGTTACGGGTCCGGTAGTCGAACTCACAAAACACCCGGCTGGGTTCACCGCTGCGCAGGAACTGCAGATGCGCTTCGACCCGGGCGGTGAGGCTGCATCGGCGCAGACGGTTATTCTTCGCCAGGCCGAGGACGAACCCAACGCCATTGTTCTCGCACCAGGCCATGATTTCCTCGCGGCAGAAACCGGAGTCGCCGCGAATGATGATCTCGGTGTGTGGCCATTGCGCACGGATTTGTCCGATGATGGGCTCAAGTTCCTCGACGCTGCCGGCCGCGGCATCGATATCGGATTTGCGTAGGCGGGCACACAGCAGATGCTCACCGCTGAAGATGTACAGCGGAAGGTAGCAATAATGCCCGTAGTAGCCGTGGAAGAAGCGCCCCTCCTGCTGGCCGTGGATTGGGTCGTCGGTGGCATCCAGATCGATCCATATCTGCTCGGGCGGCTGCTCATAGGACTGCAGAAAGCAATCGACGAACAACCGGTCCATACCCTCGGGATCGGCCACGATCTTTTTGTAACGCGCCTTGGCGCTGGCATCGGGGGGCGTGAGCTCCAGACGATTGAGGGTGCTCGAGCTGGCCAGGGCCTTACCCTTGTCGCGAAAGCACACGCGATCCTGACCCGTGGGGTCATTCTTTCCGACAAGGACCGCCAACAGTGGATCCAGGCGCAGGCGATCGTGGTCGTTGAGGTCCTCATACCCCAGCGCCAAGGCGAACACACGTTGCGCGACCAACTCGCGCACGCTGTGCTCGATGGCTTCCGGATCACGATGATCGGTAAACTGCTCGGCGAGCCGTTCGATGATCCGTGTTTTGGATTCCACCTCGGCAAGCAGCAATCCGCCGCCGTCGGAGCTGATCATGCCCCCATCGAATTTGCCCACCACCGCGCGCCTGCCCAGCGCGTGAAATTCCAATTGTTCGGCGTTACACTCTGTCATCGAAGGGTCGCTCTCTTGTTTGGTCATAACTGCTTGTTCGCACAACCGTTATGCCAGAGAGAGTGGCCCTTTTTCAACCCCTGGGTGAGATATTGGGGCTAACCCGGGATCGCCGCCACCTCACCGTTTACACGGACGAGCTGGCGCCCCTGCTCCGGCGGTACCGCATCCCCCTGGTCTTCCTCGAGGCCTGC
>JAHEHQ010000135.1 GCA_024644505.1 Gammaproteobacteria bacterium | reverse complement strand
CAGGGGGTTGCGCCGGTAGTCCACGAGCATCTGAATGGTGTGCCGCAGCGCCTTGCTGGGGATCGTGCCCCAGTGGGTGCAGCCGCCGCCCACCTGATCGTGTTTTTCCACGATGGCGACCTGCTGGCCGGACTTTCTCAGCTTCATCGCCGCCCCTTCCCCCGCGGGGCCGCTGCCAATGACGACGGTGTCGTAGCGCTTTTTGCTCATGGTTATCCAGATATTTTATCGGCGCATCAGTATACTCTTTGGTAAGTCGGGGGAGAAGCGTGGTTGGCCTGGAAGCCCTGAACTTACTGTCATCCGGCTGTGAACGGATGCCGTTCTGTGACGGTCTATAGTTCTTGCGGGACCCGTGGTGCACCGAACCACTTATATAAGATCGAAACGAGTCGATAGAATGCCATGCTCGAAGCCGCAACCATCCACACACTCAGAGTTCCTGTCGAGGGCATGACCTGCGCTGCCTGTTCAACACGTCTGGAGAAGGTGCTCAACAGGCAGCCCGGTGTAAGGCAGGCCAGCGTCAATCTGGCAAGCAACAGCGCCAGTGTGGATTTCGATGCCGGAGCCCTGTCGGCGGGAGACATTGCGGTGACAATCGGCCGCGCCGGTTTCTCCGTGCCTGCGGAACATTTCAATCTCGATATCTCGGGAATGACCTGTGCCGCCTGCTCGAGCCGGTTGGAAAAAGTACTCTCCAGGCTGCCCGGGGTGGATCGGGCATCGGTCAACCTGGCCACTGAGAAGGCGATGGTTACCGCGCCTGCCGGTGTACTGGAACTCCAGAGGCTCATCGAAACGGTTGAGAAGGCCGGTTTCGGGGCGATGCCGGCGGTCAGTGCCGCGCAGCAGTCCGAGAACGCGGAGGCCAGGAACCGGCATCAGGACCGTGTGGAACAGAAACAGCTGCTGCTTGCCGTTCTGCTCACGCTGCCTTTGGCGCTGCCCATGCTGCTGATGCCCCTGGGACTGGACCTCATGCTACCCGCCTGGGTACAGATGCTGCTGGCCACGCCGGTGCAGTTCTGGCTTGGGTGGCGTTTCTACCGGGGGGCGTTCCGTTCGCTGCTGGGCGGTGCAGGAAACATGGACGTTCTCGTGGCGATGGGAACCAGCGCCGCCTGGGGTTTGAGCGCCTGGGTCACCCTGGTCGGGGGCGCGGGGGGGCATCTCTACTTCGAGGCATCCGCCATGGTCATCACCCTGGTGTTGTTCGGCAAGTGGATGGAGCGGCGTGCCAAGCACAGCGCCGCCTCGGCAATCCGGTCTCTGATGGACCTGCAACCGGACACGGCCAGTGTGGAACGGGATGGCCGGATCATCGATGTCCCGGCGACAAGCGTCGTCCATGACGAGGTGGTCCTGGTCCGGCCGGGGGAGCGGGTGCCGGTGGACGGTCGGATCATCGAGGGTGAGAGTCAGCTCGACGAATCCCTGATCACCGGTGAGTCCATGCCGGTGCACAGGGGTGAGGGAGATCTGGTGACCGGCGCATCGGTCAATGGCGACGGGCTCTTGCGTATCCGGGCCACCACCGTGGGGGCCGAGTCCACGCTGTCGCGCATCATACGACTGGTCGAGGATGCCCAGGCGAGTAAGGCGCCGGTTCAAAAGCTGGTTGACAGGATATCCGCCGTATTCGTGCCGGTGGTGGTCTGTATTGCAGTGGTCACCTTGCTGGGCTGGACCTGGGCAGGCGATACACAGACGGGCTTCGTGGCCGCGGTAACGGTGCTGGTGATCGCCTGTCCCTGTGCCCTCGGGTTGGCCACCCCCACGGCCCTGATGGTGGGCACCGGCGTGGCCGCGCGAAACGGCATCCTCATTAAGGACGCCCAGGCCCTGGAAAGGGCCAAAAATATCGATACCCTGATCTTTGACAAGACGGGCACGCTGACCGAAGGGAGGCCGGCGGTGGAGCGGGTGTTTGCCCTGGATGGCGACGTGGAGCGCCTCCTGTCCCTGGCGGCGGCAGCCCAGCAGGGCAGTGAGCATCCGCTGGCAAAAGCGGTGCTTCAACACGCTGACGAAAGGGGTGTGTCTCTGTCTGCCGTTCAGGCGTTCAGGTCCCTGCCCGGCAGGGGACTTTCCGCCAGGGTGGGAGAGCATTCGTTGCTCATCGGCAGCCGGCGGCTGATGGAGGAGTCCGGGGTGGATTTGAAGGCCCTGGACAGTGAAGCGAGGGCTCTGGAATCCGAAGGGCAGACCCTGATGTGGGTGGCGGAGACCGGGAACGCAACCCAGGTGCTGGGTTATCTGTCTGTGGTTGATCCGGTCAGGACCGGCGCACGCGGTGCGATGGACGAACTGAGGCAACGGGGTGTGGAAACCGTGATGCTGACCGGTGACAACCCTCATGCCGCCAGGGTCGTGGGAAACAAGGTGGGAATCGACCGTATCATCGCCGAGGTGCTGCCCGCGGAAAAGGCGTCGAATGTGGAGAAGATCCGAGGGCAGGGCAGGATCGTTGCCATGGTGGGAGACGGCATCAATGACGCACCGGCGCTGGCCGCGGCGGATATTGGAATCGCCATGGGCACCGGAACCGATGTGGCAATGCATACGGCCGGCATCACACTCATGAGAGGCGAGCCCGAACTGGTCCTGGAGGCGTTGTCGATTTCCGGGGCAACCTATCGGAAAATAGGACAGAATCTGTTCTGGGCGCTGATCTATAATCTGGTGGCGATTCCGTTGGCGGCCTCCGGGATGCTCAACCCGGTAATCGCCGGAGCGGCTATGGCCATGTCGTCCGTCAGCGTGGTGTCCAACTCGCTGCTGTTGAGACGCTTCAACAGAAACAGAAAATAAGGGATGGTTTTGACAGCTCTTGAATCAGATGGCCGAATAGATTCGGCCCTGCAACTTATCCATCAGGACCTGTAGGGTTTGAATTCATTCGACCAAAGGATAACCGGATGGCTGAAGGAGTTCGGCCCTGCAACTTATCGATCAGGACCTGTAGGGTCGAATTTATTCGACCAAAGGATAACCGGATGGCTGAAGGAATTCGGCCCTCTCACGCTGAGTCAGGAAAACAGGTAGAAAGAAAATGGCAACGATATACAAGGTAGAGGGCATGAACTGCGGCGGCTGTACCATTTCCGTGGAGAAGGCGATCAGGTCGGCCGCCCCCGATGCCGATGTGACGGTTCAGCTGGAAGGCGGACTGGTTACCGTTGAGGGCGTAGATGACGAGGGTCTGATCAGGCAGGCCGTGGAAGACGCGGGATTTACCTATGCAGGGGCGCTCTGATCGGTACCTATTGCCTATAGGCATTGTCTGTAAGGACCATTGATGCCGGTTGAAAGTATCCGGGTTACCGGCATAGTGCAGGGTGTAGGGTTTCGGCCGACGGTCTGGCGGCTGGCCAAAGACGTCGGCATCCTGGGGCGGGTCTGGAACGATGCGCAGGGCGTTTCAATCCTGGCCTGGGGAACCCGGGAGGCTCTGGATCTTTTCGTGTGGCGTATCGAGACCGAACAGCCGCCTCTGTCCCGTATCGAAACTATCGACCGCTCGGTTCCGGAAGATGCAGGCGAGGCCCCGGTCGATTTCCAAATCGTCGTCAGTCGCAAAGGTGACATGCGAACCGATGTCGCGGCGGATGCGGCCACCTGCCCCGCCTGCCTTTCCGAGGTGCTGGATCCGTCCAATCGTCGCCACCGTTATCCCTTCACCAACTGCACCCATTGCGGTCCGAGGTTGTCCATCATCAAGGCAGTCCCCTATGACCGGGCCAGTACCAGCATGGCATCATTTCCGATGTGCGCCGACTGTCTGGCCGAATATGAAGATCCGGCCGACCGGCGTTTTCACGCCCAGCCCAATGCCTGTCACAGCTGTGGACCCCGGGTATGGCTGGAAGACACCGAAGGCACAAGACTGGAGGTGGATGAAGGTGGCGATGTTATAGGGACTGCCACCCGGCTGATCCGCCGGGGTCGTATCCTGGCCATCAAGGGCATCGGGGGTATACATCTTGCCTGTGATGCGGCTGACGAAGGGGCGGTCGATGCCCTGCGCCGGCGCAAACACCGTTATCACAAGGCTTTTGCCCTGATGGCGCGCGACCTGGACATGATCACCCGGTATGCCCGGGTGAGCGGGATGGAAGCGGAGCTGCTGCGGGACAGGTCATCCCCTATCGTGGTGCTGAATGCCGTGGGAGAGCGACTGTCCAGCGGTGTTGCGCCCGGCCAGAACACCCTGGGCTTCATGCTGCCCTACACGCCGCTGCATCATCTGTTGATGCAGGACATGCCGGGTCCCATCGTGCTGACTTCGGGCAATCGCAGTGACGAGCCACAGACCATCGGCAATCTGGATGCCCGCGAAAGACTGAACGGCATTGCAGACTGCTTTCTGCTGCACGACCGGGATATCGTCAATCGACTGGATGACTCCGTATTACGCGTTGCCGACGAGAGGCCCCGCTTCCTGCGCCGGGCGCGGGGATACGCACCTCAGCCTATTCTTCTGCCGGATGGTTTTTCCGGTGGAAAGAACATCCTGGCAATGGGCGGAGAGTTGAAGAACACCTTCTGTCTGTTGAAGGCGGGCAGGGCCATCTTGTCGCAGCACATGGGCGACCTGGAAGATGCCGCCACCCACGCGGATTACCGGCATAACCTCGAACTTTATCGGCAGCTGTTTGATTTCCACCCCTCGGTGATTGCGGTGGACGGGCATCCCGGCTATCTGTCCACCCAGCTGGGCAGGGCGATTGCCACTGATTGGGATCTGCGGCTGGTCGAGGTTCAGCACCATCATGCCCATATCGCCGGCTGTATGGCGGAGCACGGGCTGCCCCTGAATGCCGGGAAGGTGCTGGGCGTGGCCCTCGATGGTCTGGGCCTTGGCACAGACGGAACCCTCTGGGGCGGGGAGTTCCTCGTGGTGGACTACCACAGATTCGAACGTGTCGCGTATTTTGAGCCGATTCCCATGTTGGGCGGCGCACAGGCGATGCGGGAGCCTTGGCGCAACACCTTTGCACACCTGTTGCTTGGGATGGACTGGGACCGGGTCTGCGAACAGTATGGCGAGCTGGAGATTATCCGTTATCTGAAAAACAAACCCCTGGAGATACTGCGAACCATGGCATCCAAGGGATTGAATAGCCCGCAGGCCTCTTCGGCCGGTCGTCTGTTTGACGCGGTGGCGGCGGCAGTGGGTCTTTGCAGGGATGCGGCGGGTTACGAGGGACAGGCCGCCGTTGAGCTGGAGGCGCTGGCTTCCCCCTGTTTCGAGCAGCAGTCGGATTGCGCGTACGGATTCAAACTGCGGGACAATCGTCTGAGCTGGACGCCCCTATGGTCTGCCTTGCTGAAGGACCTGGCAGAGGGGGTCGCACCGGACGTAATCGCCGCCCGTTTCCACCATGGTCTGGCCTCCGCGGTTGCCCGAACCGCAGTTCGTTTGTGCGGTTTTCACAACCTGCAGACCGTCGTTCTGAGCGGTGGCGTGTTCCAGAATCGCCTGCTGCTGGAACGCATCGCTCACCTGACGCGCAGCCAGGGGCTTCAAGTGCTTTCGCCGGAAGCAACACCGGCAAACGATGGTGGATTGCCCCTTGGCCAGGCTGTCATTGCATACGCATCCGGCATGACCTGAACAGGATTAATGTTATAAACTGCCGCAAAATTCCCACATAACATTCTCCGGCTATTCCTGCTGTTTTTCAAAGTGATGCTGGCAACAAACTGGAGTTGACCCGAAATGAACAGGAAACTTTTGTCCGTACTGATCGCTTCAACGGTTGCGACACCCTTGGTTGCCACGGCGGAGACAATGCTCTACGGCCGTCTGGATCTCGCGCTCGAAAACAGGGATTTCGACAGCTATACGGTGACCAACGGTGATAAAGGCGACAAGACTAAAGTGGCGGACGGTTGGGATATGAAGAATCAGTCCAGCCGCATCGGCGTTAAAGGATCGGATGACCTGGGCAGCGGGCTCAAGGCCGTTTTTCAGGCCGAATGGGCCTTCGAGGCTTCCGAAGGCGGCTCTTTTGCCTCAGAGCCTGAACAGTCGGTATTCCGAAACCGCCTGGCCTACGCCGGTCTGGGCGGGAACTGGGGCACGGGCACCCTGGGCCGCCAATGGACGCCCTATTACGGGGCGGTAAACCTGGTCGACGTCTTCAATCTGGATAGCGACAATGTTCAATACCTCGGCACAAGCCGAACCGGCAATTCCATAGCCTATCAATCCCCCAACTGGAATGGTTTCTCCGGTACCCTTCTTCTGGAGATCGACGGGAAGAACAATGTCGATGTGACTAAAAAGAAGAAGGGAGTCGACGGATGGAACCTGGGCCTGCAGTATGAAAACGGACCGCTTTTCGTGGGTTTCGGCTACCTGGACCGGCCGAAAGCCGGGGGGAGTCCCGCGGGTTCACCGCCCGATGGCCAATACCAGATGACCGGGATCTCCGGCAGCTACAGATGGACCCATTTCAAGCTTGTTGGTGTATATGAAAACGGCAAGGTACCCCTGAAATCCAGCACCACTTCAGCGACGACCGCTGACCTGTCGGAATGGTCGATAATGGGAGAAGGCTACTTTGGCAATCACCTTGTCAGGGCACTCTATTCCCAGACCGGCAAAGACGGTGACGGTGATTATTGGGGCCTGGGTTATCAATACAACTTCTCGAAGCGCACCCGTGTTTATGTCGAGTACCTGGACGGGGAACGCATTGATCACGATTCGTTTGCCAGGACCGCCACTACGCTTGCCTATGATGTGGAAGAAGGGCCAAGACTGGGACTGGGCATTCGCCACTATTTCTGATTCACCCGGGCACCTGAGGCTGCGCAATCAAGGCAATCAAGCAATCGAATCAAGGGGTCGAATCAAGAATCGAATCAAGGAACGAATCAAGGGGTCAGAGTACTTGAATCTGGATGATTCAAGTACTCTGACCCCTTGATTCCTGAGTACTCTGACCCCTTGATTCGATTGATCGAAGCTGTCATGTTTTGTCGCGGGAAATTT
>JAHEHQ010000134.1 GCA_024644505.1 Gammaproteobacteria bacterium | reverse complement strand
GCCGACACGGTTAGTCAACTGAGTAAGAGGGTCATGGGTGGCCTGGTGGGTCAACTGCTGCATCAGCTTGTAACGATCGGTCACGTCATGAATGACAATCACGCCGCCAATCACTTGATTCTTCTTATCGAGCAGCGGTGCAATACTATGTTCCACCACATGCTTGTTTCCGAAAGCAGACAGCAGTTCCGCCTGACCGAGGTCAGTCGTTACCTGTTTTTTTGCCAGTGCGGCCCTGGTCAATTTGGTGATTGAAGGTGCACCGAATTCATCCAGGAAATTCAGAACCTCGCCAATGGGACGCCCCCTGGCGTCACGGCCAGCCCAGCCCGTTAACTCCTCGGCCTTGGGGTTCATGTAGTTGACCCTGCCCTCCCTGTCGGTGGTAAAGACAGAATCAGCTATGGACTGCAATGTCACCAAGACACGTTCTTTTTGCCGCTCAAGGGCCAGTTCAGTCGCTTTCTGCACGGAAATATCGGTATATGATCCTGCCATACGTATTGCCGTGCCGCTGCTGTCCCTGACCGCCTCTCCCCGCCAGAGTATCCACAGCCAGGTTCCACTTTTCCTCTTCAGCCTGAGTTCACAGCGAAATGGCTTTTTGTGATGTATGTGCCCCTCGAGTGCTTTCATCGCACGCGATTCGTCATCGGGGTGGATCAGACATTTCCAGGTATTGAACATCCCGGGGAATTCGTGCTCCCCATAGCCAAGCAGTTTTCCGTAGCGTGGTGACAGGTAAAGCTGATTGCTCTGTATATCCCAGTCCCAGATTGCGTCGTTACTGCCGTTGACCGCAAGCTCGAAGCGCTCTTCGCTCGTTCGCAGTTTCTTTGTGGAGTGATCCAGCTTCCTGGACATTCGATTAAAGTTTTTGGCCAGTTTTGCCAACGCGTCGTTCCCTCGGACCGGCACCCGAACACTGTATTCTTTGTTGGCGATGCGGGCAGTTGCGTTACTTAAGGCCAGAATTCGTTTCACCAAACGGTTACGTGCGTCGACAGAGATCAGTATCGCCAGGAACACCAACCCCACAACCAGAATACTGCCGACAAAACCAATTCTGTTTTGAATATTCGTATGCCAGGTTTCGTCAAATGCCACGAAGACGTGCGCGTCTGTTCCTGATGACCCCTTCACTGGCCATCGTTCCCAGTTCTCGTACATCATCTTCTTTAAGGTTTCAACCTCCGATATCTCCTCTCCAAGCCAAGCACCGCCGAGAATCTGCTTCTGTTCATTTACAACGACGATGCCGCGAATATGGGGAAGACGCGATACTTGTCTCAGGTAAGCAGGAAACTCCGAAAGGTCAGTCGATGTCAGCGCAAAGCGTATGGAACCGGATACCAGCAACTTGGCGTCGCGCTCCGGGGTACCCAAATAGTAATGAATATCCTGAACGAGGGAGGGCAGCTTTATACTCAGAAACGCGCCAAGGAAAGCGAGCGTTGCAAGAAACAGAATGACATTGAGCCGCAATCTGAAGCGAGGTGACTCAGGAAAATTGTCCCCACCATTTTCTTTGGCCATTACAGAACTTCATCCATCTACAAACCCAACTTCAGGAAGCTAACCAAATTTAAAGCGTCATTTTTTGTGTGGGGCATTCGGGTACAACCCAATATGGATGAATAGTTGCCATTTATCGAACAGGCGCGATGCAGTCCGGATGCGGCGGCGCATTCCTAATATCGCGCTGTTTCTAATTCGGCAGAGATGTCTAAAACTTGATACCAGGGTGACTCAATCGGTAACTCCCCATCGCATCGACCGATCACCCTCACTTCCCGCTTTTCCGCGGACTTCGCAGATTCAACTCCAGTGAGATCTTCCTGATACCCTCATCATCCGGTGATAAACCCAACTATCTGATCCTGTTAGTAACGGGCGCCAGAAACAACAACAGCATCAGACCGAGCAGTGCCAGTATCATCCCTCCTTTTGACAGGGAGTAGATAAGTCTCCAGCCCTCGTTCGCCTTACTGAGGATTTCAAAATCCTCTATGAAGATGGTCTCGCAGGCACCGTTTCCGGTATCTGTGCGAACTACGCTGGTTCCACGGGCGAATTGGCCATCGCTGTGGGAATAGCTCGCCAATACACCCTTCAATGCGATATGGTCGCCCACTTCCACGGACATGATCGCCTCGTTTATCGCCAAATCCGACGCGAGCAGGTGGTTGTTGGACAGGTTAGCCATGGAAAAACGACTCCCCGTATGCCGATCCTGCCATGAGGCGAAACAGGTCCAGGTGGTATTGCTGAACTGCATGTCCCGATACACCCCTGAGGAGACATTGCGGCCCCAAATCACGCAGAGATCCTTGATATTGAGGAAATCCTGCCAGCTGCCGTGATGATAGACATCCCACCAGGCATCACTGTCGTGATAGCTGACCACAACCCCATGCAGTGTGTAATCGTATTCAGGATAGATGTTGTAGGTTATGTCGTTGGCTTCGACCTGAAATGGGTCCATGTAGGTCTTTGTCTGCCGGGGACTTTGCAACTGGCTCAGATCGTAGAACCCCACCGGCGGCATCTGATCCTTTTTCCACAGGCTCAGGGCCATCAACACCAGGCTTAATAGCAGAAGGAGCTGCAACAGAAGCTTTATCAGCGGGTAAGGCACCCCTGACTCAGGAACACTGCGGGACCGAACAGGCGATTTTCCGTCGTGCCTGGACCGATCGATAAATCTACTGACGATGATTCCGCAATAGCGGCAATCGGATGCTTTCGGTTGTTCTTCACCGCATTTGGGGCAACGCATCTGTTCCACTGCAGCCCCCTTGAGCATTGACTGCCTCAACCGGATATTCGGCCTTATGGCAGGTTGCATTCAGCATTTGATTATAGGGGATTTGAGGCAGGCCGGCCTCCCCGCATTCACCCGTTCTTCTCCGGATTCTGCTGATTCAACGCCAGTACAACCTTCCTGATGCCTTCGTCGTCCGATGGGCTGATGGTGAAACCCATGGCCTTCGCCATACCCAGCATGTTGCGATTGTGTGTCAGAACTTCACCCATGAACACCCGGGTGCCGCGCGCCCGGCAGTACTCGATCATCTTTGTCAGCAGCTTCCAGCCCAGGCGCTCGCCCTTGAGGTCAGATCGCACCACGACCGCATACTCCGCCGTGTGGTTGTTGGCATCGGTCACCGCCCGCACCACCCCCAGGGTTTCCTGCCTGCCCTGCTCATCCCTGCCCGTTGCGAGGAAGGCCATCTCCCGGTCGTAATCGATCTGCGTCAGCTTGGCCATCTCCGAGTGGGGCAGTCTTTTCAGGGCGCCGAAAAAGCGGAAACGGATATCCTGGGGTGTCAGCCTGGCGATGAATTCGTGATGCCTGGGCTCGTCTTCGGGCCTGATCGGCCGCAGCAACACCCGGCGGCCGCTGCGCATCTCGAAGGCTTCCTCCAACTCCTTGGGATAGGGTCGGATGGCCAGCCTTTTGGCACCCTCCGCATTAGGCTCAACCCGCATGCGCGCATCCAGGGCCAACACCCCTCTTTCGTCGGACCAAAGCGGATTAATGTCCAGTTCCAGTATCTCGTGAATGTCTATGACCATCTGCGACACCCGCATCAGGGAGAGGCAGAGCTGATCCATGTCCACGGCCTGCCGGTTCCTGTATCCGGCGAGCAGTCGGGAGACCCGGGTGCGACCGATCAGGTCCTGGGCCAGATTCATGTTCAGCGGCGGCAGGGCCATGGCGCTGTCCTTGACCACCTCGACCTCCATACCCCCCTGCCCGAACAGGATGACAGGCCCGAAAACCGCATCACAAAAAACGCCTACGATGAGTTCATGGGCCCCCGGACGCTTGGCCATCTCCTGGATGCTGAACCCCTGAACCCGGGCTCCGGGCTTCCTTTCCGCCACCAGGGCCAGCATCTCCCGGGCAGCCTGTTCCACGGCTTCGGAAGATTCGAGGTTGAGTGCGACGCCGCCCACATCCGATTTATGGGAGACATCCTCGGAGAGGATCTTTATGACGACGGGAAAACCGATCTCCTCGGCATGTGCGGCGGCCTGCTTCGGATCACCGGCAATGTGGGTCGCAACGGTGGGAATGCCGTAGGCCGCCAGCACCGCCTTGGCCTCGGGTTCGGTCATCATTCCGCTGCTGCGGTGGAGAACCTTTTCGATGACAGATCTTGCGGCAGCCGTATCTGGGGTGAACTCTTCCGGTTCCGAAGGCGGCGTTTCCATCAGCATGCGTTTGTTGCGCCGGTGATTGACCATGTGCATGAAGGCGCCCACGGCATGGCTGGGTGTCTCGTATGTCGGGACACCGGCGCGGATCAGCATCTTTCGGGCGGGACCAACCGCCTCACCGCCCACCCAACTGGTCAGCAGATTGCAGTTCGCCTTCTTGGCCGCCTCTATCACGGCTTGGGCCGCTTCCGTGGCGGATGCTGTTGCCACCGGGGCATGCATGACCAGCAGCGCCCCCACTTCCGGCGCCCTGGAGAGAATATCCGCCGCAGAGGCATACCGTGCCCCGGGCGCATCTCCGATGATGTCGACCGGGTTGGCCCGGGACCAGTTCGCCGGCAGCACCCCATCCAGGGCGGCAAGGG
The DNA here is from genome assembly GCA_024644505.1 of Gammaproteobacteria bacterium. Classification (GTDB taxonomy): domain Bacteria; phylum Pseudomonadota; class Gammaproteobacteria; order Chromatiales; family Chromatiaceae; genus JAHEHQ01. The sequence goes on along the minus strand of JAHEHQ010000134.1, from coordinate 2,430 downwards.
TCTCTTCCGACAGTTCGGCCAAGCTGCCGCCGCTTTGGATCAGGTCATCCACCGCCATGACGCCGATACCGCCGCCGTTGGTCATGATCGCGAGCGACTCACCCTTGAGGGACTTGGCCCTGGTAAGTGTTTCAACGGCCGAGAAGAGTTCGCCGATGTTATACACGCGCAGCATGCCGGCGCGCCTGATGACCGTTTCGTAGACCTCGTCGTGCCCCGCAAGGGCGCCGGTATGGGAAGCGGCTGCGCGGGCGCCCTCCTCCCCTCGCCCGGACTTGATCACGAGAATGGGTTTGTTGCGTGCCGCCGCCCGGGTCGCGGACACGAACTTCCGGCCGTCTCGGACCGATTCCATGTAAAGCAATATCGCCCGGGTGTTCGGGTCTGTACCCAGATAGTCGATGACGTCCCCGAAATCCACATCCAGACTGTCACCGAGCGAGATAAAGTGCGAAAAACCCGCGTGATGGGACCGGGCCCAGTCCAGTACTACCGTGCACAGGGCGCCGGACTGGGATACGAAAGCGATCTTGCCCGGGCTGGCGGGAGCATGGGCAAAACTGGCGTTGAGGCGGATCCCGGGCACCAGGGCGCCCACGCAATTGGGCCCGAGGATACGGATATCTAGGGCCCTCGCCTTCTCCTCGAACAGATCGACCACATTGCGGCCCGTAGGCTGGTCGACCACCCTTCCCAGACCCGCTGTCAGGCAGATGGCGGCATGCGTGCCCTTCTCGCCCAGATCATCGATCAGGGAAGGGATGGTCTCCGGCGGCGTGCAGATGATTGCCAGTTCCGGCGTGACCGGGAGACTCGCCACATCGGGGTAGGAGAGTACACCCGCGACCGCCCGGTAACCCGGATTGACCGGCATGACAGGCCCCTGAAATCCGCCCCCGAGCAGGTTGCGCATGACGACGGTTCCCACCGCGTTGGGGCTGTTGGACGCACCGATGACGGCGACGGATTCAGGTCTGAAAAGTTTGTCGAGGTTTCTTGTGGACATGGCTTCTCTGTCTCCGGGGGGATTTCTGGGCCGATCTGTTCAACGATCTGGTGTGTCTACGACAACTCCCCTAGAATGACCGATTCGCCATCGGGCGGGCAAGATATTCTGCATGTACCAATAAGCGGACAGGCGATCCGGACTATTACCGGTTTCCTCCGGAGACGTGGGCCGACCCCGCCCGACTCGTCGCCATCCACCCCAGCAAAGAGAAACCGGAAAATGCTTTCGCCGCCGCAAGGTACAGGGATTACTGGTACTGGATAGACGACCGGGATTTCAAATCGAAGCGGACCTTCACGTTTCTGATGATCCTGATCTCGCTCACCGAGAGCGGCAGCAGGGAAGACCTGCCCCTGGTCACCATACCGGCAGGCTGATCAAGCGGGGGGGACGGTTATTGACCCGGGTTATCCCTGTCAGACGGCGGCCTGTTGTATGAACGGGCTTTCCTCGGAAAGGATCGACTGTTGGTGGAGCAACCAGGCTATGGCGGTGCAGTAGCTCAGGTTGGTCTGCAGTTCACCGTCGGGATTGAACAAGAAGGAACGCTGGCTGGCCAGTCCCCTGACCCGCGACGCCAGTTCGGGATTGTACGCCAGATATTGATCCCAGATATCCCGGTGCTGGGCAGAAGTGATCCGATAGATACCCAGACCGTCGTTACTGGGGGAAAAGAGCCCAAGGCTGGGAGCATTGATAGCGGTGGCCAGCAGAAACTGCTCTGTTGCGGGGTTCCATGACCCCAGGTTCATCAGGGTCGGTCGAATCACCTGCTCCTTCAGATGATCTGCGGTGACGGTGACATGCATGACTGAATGCCTCTGGGAAATCAAAGCCACTTCTGTTTCCACTGGATGTAAGTTGTTGCCCGCCTTTTATCGATAACGGGTTTAATAGTTTTTTATTAATAGCAAAAGAATCCAAAAAATCCATCGAAAAATAATAGGTTGCAAGATATTTATTAAAAATATTTCATGAAAGCCATCTAACTGAATGAGAGATCATCCTGAAGTTATGGCTCCGTATACCAATAACATACTGATTATTAGATATAATTTGTACCTTTCAGCGGGATGCCCGTCCAGAGGGACGCTTTTTAGGAAGGACCCGCTGATTCTGTTCTGATCGCTATTGGACAGGCTCAGCCCGCAGTCATCATGGTCACCGCATACGGCCGCGACGAAATCGTTCAGGCAGCGACCGACCTGAATCTGGCGGGATGCCTCAACAAACCGGTCAGCCCTTCGACCATGCTGGACTCCAGCATGTACGCCTGCGGCCACACAGTGGCAACGGAAGGCCGCAGGATCGATCGTGAAAGCGGGTTGCTGGCAGATTCCTTAGAGATATCCTGATGAATGAAACACGCAAAACCATACCGGTGGTTGATGATGCCCCCGCAAACATCCAGCTGTTGAGCG
>JAHEHQ010000133.1 GCA_024644505.1 Gammaproteobacteria bacterium | reverse complement strand
AATACGGCGGCATTACCGGTCTGGTGACCATGGAAGATCTGCTGGAGTGCATCTTCGGCGACATACCAAGTCCATCGGATGAGGATTTCAGTTTTCAGGCGCTGGAGAACAACCAGTACCTCGTCGACGGGAATATTCCGCTGGAGGAGATCAACCGACGCCTCGATACCCGATTCGCTGGAGGCGAGATGGAAACCCTGGCTGGCTTCGTTTTGCACGAGTGCGGCGAACTTCCGGCTGAAGGATTCTCGATCGACATCAGCGATTACCGGTTTACGGTCAGGAAGGTCACCCGCAACCGGATCTCCAGTGTGCACGTCGAGTCACTGCTGGAAAATCCCGATCAGGAACAGATAAAGGAGGAATCGGAGTCGGAGGGCGAACTCGACATATGGATCGAAAATGAACTCGAGTCGGGGCTCGAAGCGAAAACCGAAACGAAGTCCGTGCCTGGACAGGCGCCTTCCGCCGGTGACGGCACGCCGGAAACGAAAAAGGGGGGGAGTGAATAATGGACATCGTCACTACACTCTTAATCATCTTACTCTGCCTGCTGCTGGAAGCGTTCTTCTCCGGCTCCGAAATCGGCGTCGTCAGTGCCGACCAGATAAAACTGCGCCACAAAGCGGCCAAAGGATCCAAAGGTGCCAGACTGGCGCTCAAGATGCTCGAGAAACCTGAGTGGCTGTTGTCCACCACCCTGGTGGGAACCAATATCTCGATTGTCACCAACACCACCATGACGACAGCCCTGATGATCCATCTTTTCGGTGAGAACGGCAGCTTTATGGCCATCGCTCTCGCGGCTCCCCTAATCTGGGTCTTCGGGGAAATCGTACCGAAGAGCGTATTCCAGCAGCGCGCAGATGTGATCACACCTTATGTCATTTACGTCCTGCGCTTCTTTTCACTGCTGTTTTATCCGATCCTGCTCATTTTCAGTGTCCTGACCAAGCTGCTGGCAAGACTGGCTGGCGACACTGCCAAGAATCCGTTTACTTTGCGGGAGGAGATCGTCAGCATGTTTCATATGCAGGCTACCGACGCCGGCGATATCCAACCCATGGAACAGAACATGATCCGCCGCATGTTCAACTTCTCCGAAACCACCGTGCAGGAGGTCATGCTGCCGTTGATCGAAGTCACCGCGGTCGAGCAAAGCAGCAGTTGTGAACTGGCGATGCGAATCTCTGCCGAGAAATCGCACATCAGACTGCCCGTGTTCGATCAGCGCATCGACCGGATCGTGGGTATCCTGCATACGCTGGATCTGCTGAATGTAGACCCACAAGAGCCCATCAAGGATTATATGATTCCCGCCCTGTATGTACCCAGCTCGAAGAACATCAGGGAACTGATGCTCGAGATGCGCAAAGAAGGTACTGTGGTAGCCATCGTGGTCGATGAATTCGGCGGCGCCGAGGGCCTCGTGTCCATGGAAGACATCATGGAGGAAGTGGTGGAGGACCTCGAAGACGAATACGATGCCGTCGAGGATCAGTCCGAGGAATGGATCAAAAAGATCGCTACAGCGGATTACCGGGTCAACGCGCGCATCGAAATTGACGAATTGTGTGAAAAGCTGAAGATCGACCTGCCCCGTGGGAATTATGCTACCCTGGCCGGCCTACTTCTGGACAAGATGCACTCAGTACCACATCAGGGCACTGTGATGAAAGAAAACGGAATCACCCTTACGGTACAGCGGAGTTCCGCAAAGAGCGTGCGGGAAGTTCGTATACAGTGGTAGAAAAAACCGGCACGGGGTGGAGAACGCCAACCCCGTGCCGGGCAGAATCAAGACCTAATCACACTTGTTGTTTAATTCATCCCGTCTTTGCGCCCCTTTCTTGCGCTGAACCGCTACGATCTTGAGCTCGGTTTTGAGGCGTTTGCGCTTAATGGAATCCTTTTCCTTATCAAGTTTCTTGGTGAGCTTGGCCTCTTTCTCCTCAAGCTTGGCCAGGAGTTCATCGATCCTTTCACAGTGAGCCTTCTTCTTACGCTCACCTTTGTCCAGGTAATCCTTCAGATCTTTCAGTAGTTTTTCTATTCCCACCTACTTTAATCCTCTTTTCAGTTATTGATCGGTCAGCGAATCAGGCTTCCATGGCCTCAATGGATTCCACGGTCATGACAGTCTTTGCCATGCGCTTGGCGAAGTAGTATATACGCTTCTGTTTTTCGATAATATCTATCTCAATCGTGTAGGCTGGTATGCGGTTGGGCTCCTCGGCTACCAGTCGCTCCGCCTGGTGAGCAGCCGCCGAATCGGCCAATGCGGAGACCTCGTCCTTCATCGAGATGACCAGCTTTGCTACCTCATCGTTACTCTGGGATACCGCCTGCACCGCCAGCCTGAATGCCTTGTTCACCACCTTGTGGAAATCATTCAGCACCTTTCTGGTCGGTTCACTGATGGAGACACCGGCGTCGATACGCTCGTTGCCCAGCACCACCAGGTTGGTCTCGATGGTATCGCCGATATTCTCCAGGTCGCTCACCGCCTCCATCAGCGCCAGGAGTTCCTGGGTTTGCTGGTTTGTAAGCTGACGCTTGCTGATTGCACCCATGTAGGCAATGATCTGCTCATAGAGGATATCGACCTCATCGTCCATCTGCTGAACGGCAGCGAGGGTTTGCCGGTTTCCGGTCAGGATGGCGGGCATGATCCGGTCCAGCATATCCTGAACCCGTTCACCCATATTCAGCACCTCCAGGCGCACCCGGTCCAAGGCCAGCGACGGCGTGGACAGGAGTTCTTCGTCCAGGTATTTGGCCCTGATGGTCAGACCTGCCTCTTCCAGGTCTCCTTCCGGGATGATCTTTTCCACCAGTCGAGCGATCTGTGTGGTAAAACCTATAAAAATAAGGGTATTCGCTATATTGAAGATGGTGTGGGCATTGGCGATCTGCCTGGGGGTCTCTGCGCCAAGCCGGCCAATGCCCGCGAGTTCCGGATGAGAGGGCGAAATCATAGTGACAAGTTCCGCAAGCTGTGGAATGAACATGATCCAGAGCAGAACGCCCGCCACGTTGAAAAACACGTGCACCACGGCGGCCCTCACCGCCTCCCTGGGCTTGCCGATGGAGGCAAGCATCGCCGTGACACAGGTCCCGATATTGGCGCCGAACGCCAGGGCGATGCCTGCCGGAAGCGTAATGAACCCCTGGCTCGCCATCACGATCACAATACCGGTGGTGGCGGAGGACGATTGAATCAGGCCGGTAAATGCCGCGGCAATCAGGATGCCGATGATGGGATTTTCCATCTGGATCATTAGATCAAGGAACGGCTGGAAGGCGCGCAGGGGCTTCATGGCATCGCTCATCACGCTCATGCCGAAAAACACCAGGCCAAGTCCCATCAGCATGGCACCGTACTGCTTGGTCTTTTCCTGTTTGGAGATAAACAACATGCTGAAACCGACACCGACCATCAGCAGCGCCGCCTTGGTCACCTTGAATGCAACGATCTGAGCGGTAATCGTGGTGCCGATATTGGCGCCCATGATCACGCCGACAGACTGGGCGAACGACATCAGGCCTGCTGTGATGAATCCGACCACCAGTACCGTGGTCACCGAAGAGGACTGGATAATAGCCGTCACGAAGGCGCCGGTAACGGCTCCCATGAAGCGGTTGGTGGTCAACTTGGCAAGGATCAGCTTCATGCGTTCCCCTGCCACGGCCTTCAGGGCATCTGCCATCTGCTCCATACCGAACAGAAACAAAGCCAGGCCGCCAAACAGCTTCATACCCATGACGCCCCATTCCATATTCTGGGCGCCGTCAGCCGCAAAGGCTGGGAATATCCAGAAGGCCCCCACCCCGACCAGCAACAGTAGCATAACCCGGGTTTTCAGGTCCCCCGTCAATATTGGTAGTCTATTCAGCATGCCGTTCTCCCAATCGCTCCAAGTTCTTAAGTGATTATGCCTTTACTATGGTTATCGGCACCGGACACATCCGTACCAGATGTTCCGCCTTGGAACCCATCAACAGGTGGCTCAAACCCGTTCTGCCCTGACTGCCCATCACCACCATCGAAGGCGACTTCTTCTCGATCACCTGCAGTATCCGGGTGACCGGTATCCCCACGACGAGCATGGTCTCAATCTTTTTCAACATCGGAACATCCGGATGCTTTTTCTGCAGATCCGCGATGAATTCGTCGAACATATCCTTTGCCGCATCCTCAATCCTAACCAGCTGCTTTTTCTTCTTCATCCCCTTGGCATAGTACCCGGGCATCTCACCCGGGTCGTGCACCACATGAAGCACGATAAGATGCTGCTTGGTACATTCGGCCAATTCACAGGCTTTCAGCAGTGCCAATGCAGAATGTGCCGAGAAATCCACGGGCACCAGAATTGGAGATTTACTGGATTTTGACATATCAATTCTCCATTGATAACTTTAGGGCCTGTTAATAATTCGACCGAGAACGACGTATCCGTTCGACCCGCAAATTTACACCGGCCTCGTTCATAAGCCTAGACACGTTCGAGCTTTACCTGCACCACGGTTCGGGCATCCGCTTCCATCACAGTGAAGCGATAGTCCTGCTCCACTACCTGGTCATCCACCACGGGAATGCGGCGCAGCCGACTGACCATGAGCCCGCCAATAGTGTGAGCTTCTTCGACGGGAAACTTCGCGTAAAGCTTATCGTTAACCTCCGAAATGGGCATTCTGCCGCTCATCACATAGGTGTTTTCGTCGTTCTGCTCGAAAAAGAGCTTCTGTTTCGGTTGGTACTCATCGAAGTCGTAACCGACATTAATCTCACCAACCACCTCTTCGAATACATCCTCCATGGTGAGGATACCGATGGCCGAGCCGAACTCATCGACCACCACCGCCATGTGGTCTTCCCTGGCCTGCAATTTGGGCAGCGCCTGGTCTATGGTCTGCTTGGGTGACAGGTAGAGCACAGAGCTCATGTATTCGGAAACTGGCTTGTTCTCCAGTTCCGGGTCTATCAGATCCCAGGTACTCAGGGTGAGCATGCCGTGGATGTTCGTAAGATTCCCCCTGTATACCGGCAAACGGTTATAGCCGTGGCTCATGACGATACGAATCGCCTCCTGCATATCCCGGGTCTCGTTAAACCCGACGACATCGGCCAGCGGGATCATCGCCTCACCCACAGTGGTATCCGCAAAACGGATGATGCGGCGAATGCGCTTTCGGTCGATAGTGGATGGATTCGCGGTGCTCTCAGAAAGATCCAGCAACACCCGAAGTTCCTCACGGGTGATGAACATATTCTGGGGAACGCTTCCACCGCCCACCAGGCGGGTGGCAAACCTGGCCACCCGGCTGAAGATGAAGATCACCGGGTAAAACAGATACGAAAAAAAGCGCAGGCCATAGATCACGCGGCTGGCGATGCTGTCCGCCTTCTGCTGAAAGATGCTCTTGGGTACGACCTCACCGAAGATCAACAGGATGGGTGTAAGCACGAGAATGGAGATCAGGTCACCCGTGGCCCCGAAGAAGTCAATGAACAACAGTGCCCCCAGGGTGGATATGGTCACAGTCGCGATATTGGTGCCCACCAGCGTGGTGCCCAGAATCACGTCCGGCGTCCTGAACAGTTTCAACACCAGAGAGGAACCACGGTCGCCCATTTTTGCCTGGTGCTTCAACTTGAGCTTGTCGGAGTTCACCATGGCAATTTCCGAACCCGAGAAAAATCCCTTGAGGATCAGGAAAAAAAAGATCAGGAGAAGTTCAAGTGCCAGTTCCATCAGCTTTCCGTCCTTTTTTCCGAGCTATCGTCGGCATCATGCCCACCCGCTGGCTCTTGCGCTTCTGACTCGGACTGTTCCAGCGCCTCATCCGCCCTGTAGCGGCCGTTGGCAATCAGCTTTCGAACCTGAATCCTGCTGATACGCAGCCCCTGCACTTCCCTGGCGATAAACTCAAACCCCTCGTCACTGCTGATCTTGTCCCCAACCGCAGGCAGCCTGTCAAACAGCCTGAAAGCCACTCCACCGATGGTGCTCATCACGGCATCCTCTATATCGAAGTTCGTGAGATTGTTGAAATCGGCAAGCCGCATATCACCGGGGACGACATAGCTGTTTTGATCCTCCTCTTCGTAATACTCCTGACCCGTCATCGTCCCGCTGATCTCACCGAAGATAAACTTCAGTACGTCCTTCATGGTGACGATCCCGAGCACCTCCCCGTATTCACCCAGAACGATGGCGACACGGGTGTTGTGGGCTTCGAAATAATCGAACATCTCGTCCACCTTCTTGGTCGGGGGCACGAAATGGACCGGCTTGAGCAGGGATTCCAGGGTAACCTGAGACAGATCACCCTTGTGCACGGTCTTGAGGATATCCTCGGAATGTATGAACCCGATGACGTTGTCCCAGTGCCCCTGGTACACGGGGATCCTGGGGTGGCGATATTCCCGGAAGGTACTGATAAGCTCCGGCACCGGCAGGCTGGCATCCAGAAACCTGATGCGCGGCCCCGGGGTCATGATTCTCGATATGTCCGTTTCCGAGGCCTCGAGCAGGTTATCGATGAGCACCCGTTCCGTGGCATCGATGATGCCGGTCTCCTCCCCCTCTTCCAGCAGGGTTCTGAGCTCATCCGGCTGCAGGATGTTCTCGCGGTCGACCGCTTCGCCGACGATAAAGCTGGTAATCCGGTCCGAGACCAGGCGAACCACCTCCCGCAGCGGGGTAATAAAGGGGATCCAGCGCGGCAATATGCGCGCCGAGAGGCGGGTCGCGAACTTGATCGGGTAGCTGACCGCTATGGTCTTGGGCGTCACTTCGCCTATCAGCAGCAGCAGGGGCACCATGATCAGGATATTGATCCAGCCGATGTCCTGCTCACCGAAAATGAGCAACAGGATCGAGGTCATGTTGACCGCGGACGCGATATTGACCAGTTCGTTGCCACAGAGGATGGATATGATGAGTCGTCTCGGCTCATCCAGCATCGCATGGATGCTTTCCGAATGCTTGTCCCGGGACTGCCGCAGTTTCTGCAGATCGATGCGGCT
>JAHEHQ010000132.1 GCA_024644505.1 Gammaproteobacteria bacterium | reverse complement strand
CGTAACCGATCGATTTCTCGCAGTTGTCCGGATTTGGATTCTTTCTTAATTTTTTTGACTCATAATGGGTTCCATTCCAGAATCACTGTCTACGACTTACGAAAAAAACCGGAACAACTGAATTTTGGGATTCAAAAACGAGTGGCGCTTAAGTTAAGCCAAATTGTCTTGTTCAAATTCTTAGATCGTCATCACGCACAGGCTTTCTATGACCAGGTGTTCAACCCGTGTTCTGCATTCCTGCCGAGATACCTGCCATTGTCACCATCAATGCCTTCTCCAGCCGATCATCCGGAAAGTTGCGGTCGCGGTGGAGTAACTCCGCCTGCAGGTAGTGCAGGGGGTCGATATAGGGGTTGCGCACATCGAGGGATTGTCGAATGAAGGGTGTGTCCTGCAGCAGCGTATCTACCTGTTTTATCTGCAATACCAGACCCGTCATCGAGCGCAGGCGGGCCCGCAGCATCTCTCCGAGCGGGCGGATCTCCGGGTCGACCAGCCGCTGTTCATAGTAGGCGGCAATATCCGGGTCGGTCTTCGACAGCACCATCTCCAGCATGTCGATGTAGGTGCGAAAGAAGGGCCAGTGCCTGTACATGGTGCGCAGGCGTTCGAGCGAGGTTGCGTCCTCGACCGCACTTTGCAGTGCACTGTCTGAGCCGAGCCAGGCTGGCAGCATCAGGCGGATCTGCGTCCAGGCGAAGACCCAGGGGATCGCGCGCAGGCTCTCCACACCACCGTCGGCGCGTCGTTTCGCAGGTCGCGAACCCAGCGGCAGTTTGCCCAACTCCTGTTCCGGTGTGCAGGCGCGGAAGAAGGGCACGAAGCGCTCCTCATGGCGCACCACCGCCCGGTAGGCCTGGAAGCCCTGCTGCGCCATGGACTCCATCTGCTCCCGCCAGTCCTGCTGCGGCGCAGGGTAGGGGTGCAGGGTGGCTGCCAGCACCGCACCGGTATAGAGTTCCAGATTCCGGACCGCGATTTCCGGGATACCGAATTTGAAGCGTATCACTTCGCCCTGCTCGGTGACGCGCAGCGTGTGATTGACCGAACCCGGTGGCTGCGCCTGGATCGCTGTGTGGGTGGGTCCGCCACCGCGACCGACGGTGCCGCCGCGGCCATGAAAGAGGGTCAGGTGTACGCCCGCTTCTCGGCACACCCTGGTCAGCTGCTCCTGGGTCTTGTACTGCCCCCATACCGCTGCCATCTGCCCGGCATCCTTGGATGAATCGGAGTAGCCGATCATCACCTCCTGGTGATCGTCGATGTAGTCCCGGTACCAGGGCATGGCGAACAGATCGCGAAGGCAGCGCTCCGCGTTATCCAGGTCGGCCAGGGTCTCGAACAGCGGCACGATGCGCATGTTGTGACGCACACCGCTTTCGTGCAGCAGCAGGATCACAGCCAATACGTCGGAGGGTTGGGCGGCCATTGAGATCACGTAGGAGCCGAGTGCACCGGGGTCGCTCTCGGCCACCACCCGGCAGGTCTCCAGTACTTCGCGCACTTCGTCCGGGGGCGCCCAGTCGACCGGCAGCAGCGGCCGCTTGCGCTGTAGTTCATGCAGCAGAAACCGCTGTTTTTCTCCCTCCTCCAGCGCCAGGTAGGAGCCCTCCTCGTAGTAGTTCCAGAGTGCATCCAGCACCTCCGCGTGACGTTCGGCATTCTGGCGGATATCCAGCCTTACCAGCGTGACACCAAAACAGGCGGTGCGGCGGATGCAGTCCTCGAGCCCCCCTCCGGCGATGGTCTGCATACCGCAGGCAACCATTGAGCGGTGGCAGAGCAGCAGCGGTTCGCGCAGTTCTTCGAGCGTGATGAGCCCCTCCGGACAGTCATCCGTCCGGTTTTGCAGGGCGTTTTCGATGCGGCCTTTGGTATCCTTCAGCCGGCTTCTCAGGCCGTTCAGCAGGTGGCGGTAGGGCTCGGATACATCACCCACCCGGGCGCGCAATTCATCACTGCAGGCAAACATCGATAGCTCCAGGCGCAGCTGTTCGACGTCCCGCAGATAAAGGTCTGCCGCCACCCAGCGGGAGAGCATCAGCACCTCGCGCGTCACCTGGTGCGTGACAAACGGGTTGCCGTCGCGGTCGCCGCCCATCCAGGAGGAGAAGTGGACGGGTGAGCAATCGAGAGGCAGCGGGCGGCCCAGGATCGAACGGCACTGCTGATCGATCTGGCGAAGGTAGCGGGGGAGTGCCTGCCAGAGCGAGTTTTCGATAACGGCGAAGCCCCATTTGGCTTCGTCAATCGGGGTGGGGCGCTGATCCCGTATCTCGTTGGTGTGCCAGATCTGGCTGATTAGCTCATCGATCCGTTCGCGTTGCGACGGCTTCTGCTCCAGATTGCGCAGGGCATCGGTGATCGCGTTATATTTGCGGATCAGCGTGCGCCGGTTCACTTCTGTCGGATGCGCGGTGAGCACCAGGTCGATGCGAAGACAGCACAACGCCTGCATGATCGCATCGGCGTCGTGTCCCTCGCCGCGCAGTAGCTTGAGCTGCTGGACGAAGGAGTCGTTCGATTGGATATTACAGACGTGCTGCTGGGTGCGTACGCGATGATACTCTTCGGCGATGTTGGCCAGATTGAGAAACTGGGTGAATGCGCGGGCGATCGGCAGTACTTCGTCGTCGCTCAATGCGGCCAGCGCGGTGAGCAGTTCGCTTTGCTCTCCGCTGCCGCTGTTCCGGCCGAGCTTGGCCAGGCCGCGAATGGTCTCGATTTTCTGCAGCATCCCGCTGCCGAGTTGGTTCTCGATGGTCTGTCCCAGGCAGTCGCCCAACATTCTGACGTTGTCACGCAGCGCTTCGTGCAGTTCGGTCATGGTGCTCTTTTCCGGAGTCAAGGGGTCAGAGTACTTGAAACACCGGCGCGGGGCGAATGGGACTGCAGTCCACCAGACGGTCCGGTGTCGACCGCGGAACACAAGTGCGGAGCTATTTCAGAAAATATCTGGAACCGCTCACTGTCCCTGAGTTTCTCCTCCAGTATCCCGGAATGGGTGACCGTGAATCTGCCGTTTGTCGCTGTCACGTAGGCAGACCCTGTGGCCTCGTCGATAAAGTTCACTCTTGGGAGATGTTTTATACACTGTTTTAAAAATGCCGCGTTGTTTGCGACCGACAGTGCGGGTCCAGCCGGGTAAACTTCGTCGGGTGTTCTGGCACGGACATTGATCTTCTGGTATCGCACGATATCGATAAAGGCGGAACAGTCGATGAGGTTCATCTCTTCCTGGGTGCCGAAGGCGATGGTCCTCGGATAGGTTCCCTTGGGCACGCTGTTGTCCAGAAAGCGGTATATGACAAGCGGCCTCTTATAGGCCAGCCATTTGAACAGCAGCTTCGGCATACCGGTGTAGGCCTCGACACTGTGGTCCAGAAAGTCCTCCACTGCCTTGTATCGTCCTGTCAGCAGGCCCCGTTCCCAACCCCTTTTTACAGTTTCCTCGGGCGGGGTTACGACGAAGTACATATACAGGGTATCCACATGTCTTACGTAGGTATCGTGCAGTATTTTCGATACTTTTTCGGAAGAAAAGCTGTCGAAGCGGAAGCGGTCCACGAGCAAATGGGGGATGGCACCATGCCGGTCCGCCTTGTTCCTGACATAATGATCAAGCTTGCTGTCGATAACGATGATTTCCTGGCTGGTCAATCGTCCGGCATACTTATAGGCCGCACCCAGTGAGTCGTAATCGAGCAGCAGCCGGCGCCATATGTCGGGGCTGATGGTTCCGCAGCAATCGGGCTGGATTCCCTGCTCGCTCATCACCTTCTTCAGCATGGGTCGAAGCGAGCTTTTTCCTGCCGCGGAGGCACCTTTCAGACTGATCAGTATGGGTGTGTCTGCATTCGGGATCAGGGAATAGCCTTCCTCCTCTACGGCCTGACTCACCCAGGGGGCGATTATGTCTCCGATGATTCTGCCGCCCCGGCTGTTGCATGCGTAGTTGCAGGCCAGTTTGGTAAGAAAATCCCTGTCTCGACCCAGATAACCGCGTACGCCGGCCACCGAGCCGAGAACCCTATGGAGACTCCTGTATATCGCGCGGTCCAGCGGATCTGTTGCGATCAACCCCTTTTCCTTGAACAAAGAGATCGCCTGCAGCTCTCGCTCCAGGGTTGATTCGATCCTGGGCCCATTGCGGGGTCTTTTGCGCGAACCAAAAGAAAACAGGCCTCTCGCGGGTGATTCTGTCTTCCCGGAGGCAAACAGTGTGCTCTGCAGTTCCTTTCGCACCCGTTCGTATATGCTCTGCTGGAGTTGAGTGTAGGCCTGTGTGATCTCGCCCATATGTGGCTGTATGTATTTGGACTGGATGGTCCGCACGATGCGGCGGAAGTTTTTACCCAGTTCGATTTCGTCCCTGCCTTCCAGCACCGTGATATCGGCCGTGACCCGGATTATCAGTTCGTGCAGGGCCAGGCGTTCGGGCCTGAAGACAACCAGTTCTTGGGGGCCGAGGCCGGTTTGGCCGGAAACCTCGTCAATGTATTCCATGTCCGAGAATACGTTTTCCCGGCGATGGATGGTCTCCAGCCGTCGAAAGGCGCTTGGCAAGTCCGACAACAGCCCCGGATCCCATGCTGAAAATCTGTCTGTCATCAGGCTATGTTAACGCCCCCGGCCAGCGTTGTGGAATCGCCGGGGTCCAACGCGAGATAGGCCGGTGGGGATATATTTTTTTCTTCAATCCCCTTTTTTTGCTGTATCCTTCCCCAGGCATCTCTCATGCTTCAATATTCGAGAGATGAAATCCTGAATTGTCGGCTTCCGACCTTCCGGAGGAAGCCCCACGGGAGCAAGTTCATCAGATGTCCAGAACAAACCGATTGCAAGGCCGTACCCTGGCCGCCGCGGCCGACCTGAGTGTCGACGAGCAGCGCTACCTCTACCGGAAAACCCGGGAACTCAAGGCGGCATGGGCGTCCGGCGGGGACCTCACGCCCTTCCGCATCAGCGATGCGGAATTGAGCATCTACCTGATGTTTCTGGAAGACTCCACCCGCACCAAGGAGTCTTTCCGCAACGCCGCCAAGTTTCACGACGTCAAACTCAACGTCTTCGACGCCTCATCCTCGTCCTTCAACAAATCCGAGAGCCTGATCGATACCGTTAAGATGCTCTTTGGTTACGGGCGACGGTCCATTTTCATCATGCGAACGAAAATGGAAGGTGTCTGCCGGGCCCTGGAGGAGCAACTCGGGGAGTACGCCGACCGTATCGGCCGGGAGAGACCGGTGTTTATCAATGCCGGTGACGGCCGCCATGAACACCCCACCCAGGAATTCCTCGACGAGTTTACTTTTCTCGAGCAGCGAGGCTGGGATGAATCTCATATCCACGTCGCCCTGATCGGCGACCTTAACCATGGACGGACGGTTCACTCCAAGGCCGAGGGGCTGAATATCTTCCGATCGGTCACCGTCGACCTGGTGGCCCCGGAGGAACTGGCTTTACCGGCATCTTACAAGACCCGGATGGAGGAAAATGGTTTCGAAATCCGGGAGTGGACGAGCATTGAAGAGTACCTGGGCTCAGGGGATATCAGCGACTGCTGGTACTTTACCCGGCTGCAGCTCGAACGGATGGGTGACGAGATTCGCGAGCGGGAGGATGAACTCAGACAGGCGGTCACATTTCGCCAGGGATGGCTCGATAAACTTCCGGAAAATACGCGCTTCTTCCACCCGCTTCCCCGCCACAGGGAAAAACCGGTCATTCCCACGTTTCTGGATGCAACCTCCCTGAATGGCTGGGATGGTCAGAGCATCAACGGATACTTCACCCGGGTGATTGAGCTGGCCATGGTCGCCGGGCATCTGGGAAGCGATTTCGAAGGCGCTGGCCCTGTTCCCGGGAGTAAGGACGAATCCTTTATCACCGAAGTTCCCATCACCCGTAAATCGCGTGTGGAGGATCGCTTCAAGGTCGGAATCAAACCGGTAGATGACGGGACGGTAATAGACCATATCGCGAAAGGCCGTACACCCGAGGAGATTTGGGATCGCATCTCCAATATTCGGCGCATTCTCAAGCTCAATGTCCGGGGATCCCACGGCGTTTTCCACACCTCCGATCCCAGGAACTACAAGGGCATCATGTCCCTGCCGGATATTCTCGAGATCAGTCCCACCGAACTCAAGAAACTCGCCGCCGTCTCTCCGGGGTGTACCGTTAATCTCATCGAAAACCGTTCCGTGAAATCCAAATACCGCCTTGCCATGCCGCCAAAGATCTACAATTTTGCGGAGATCTCCTGTAAGAATCCGGAATGCGTTACATGGCCGGGTGCCTTCCAGAACGTTCCGCCCCATTTCTATCGGACGGTCGGAGAGACATTCACTTGCCGATACTGCGGCAAACGCCATGAATATGGGGACATATGGGATCTTTAGGAGGCTATCGGGCTTAACGCTGTTTGGCTGTGCACGCAGGAAGTGCCCTTGGGGTGCAAATCCCTGGATGACGATCAACTCAGTTTATCGAACTCGTTAGATGGGTCCACTATTCCCCAGTGATTTTCGCTTCAAACGGATAAGTCCCATAGCCTCCTAGAGATCGTTTCCCGGTCTTCTACAACACCCTTTTCCAGATTCGTCGAATACGCCGCCTCGGCCGAAACCCTTGGGAGATCAGGCCCAATGCGGGTATCGGGATTCTGGAGTTGGAACCTGGGCGCAATCCGATACATTCGATAAATAACACTAATTTTGCATGGGTTATGGGTCCTTGTATTTTCAATGATCTGTCATATAGTCAAAAGTAAATACCCATCGGATACCTTGGTTTTTTTGCCCGTACGTTGAGGTAACGGAAAGGCAAATGCTGTGCCTTCGGCTGTCGGAGTTGCTTCATGCGGCAAACACAAGGGATAAGGATATGAAAAGGAACATGAGAGTATTCAATAAACGGATCATTGTTGCCGGCATCTTTGCCCCACTGATATCGGGTTTCCCCCCGGTCCTCCATGCCCAAAGCGAAACTCAGGCCTGTATAGAATCTGCCAAAGGTGGCCTGCTTGA